>NZ_NUQC01000010.1:0-229694 GCF_002585125.1 Bacillus sp. AFS029533
TTTATGAGTAAGTTACTTTCACATTTTTACTGTTTTACTTCCTCATGGACCTGTTCTGAGTATGTTTTTCAACAAGAAAGAAAGTTCACCCCTAAATCAGGATGAACCTTCACTTGCAGAAAAATCAGATTATTTAATTGTTACATCGTTAATCTCTAAATAGCCTGAAGGGCTTATTGAGAAGCCTTTTACATTTTTCGAGATTGCAGCGACATTTTCGATTACTCTTACAGGAATATAAGGTGAATCATCCATTTCAATTTCTTGTGCTTTAGCGTAAATTTCTTTTCGTTTTGCTTCGTCTTTTTCTTTTCTTCCAGCATTAATTAAGTCATCAACTTTTGGATTGCTATAGAAGAATGTGTTTCCTGCAGCTCCGCGTGAGTCTGAGTGGAATAGGTTGTACTGATTATAATCAGCATCTCCTGTTGCGTTTCTCCAGCTTATAATAAACATTTCTGATTGTCCTTTATTTACTTTTTCAACAAACGAACCGTATTCCATCACTTGTACTTTTAAATTAATGCCAATTCCTTTTAATTGTGATTGAATAACTTCTGCTAAATTTACTCTTTCTTTACTATCCATCGTAAGGATCGTTGCATCAAATCCATTTGGATATCCTGCTTCTGTTAATAGTTTCTTTGCTTCTTTTAAATTGTAATTGTAAGCTTTTAATTGCTCATCGTATCCGAATACTTTTGAGCCCATTGCTGAATTTGCTTTTTTACCAACATTATTAAATACACCTTTAATAATCGAATCCATTTCAACTGCATGAGCGATTGCTTTACGTACTCGTACGTCATTAAACGGTTTTTTTGTTACATTGAATCCGATATACTCTGTTCCGTAACCTTCACTTCGGTATACTTCCATAGCCGAGGATGATTCAACTTGATTCATAACTGCTATTGGGAGTGGTTCTGCTATTTGAGCTTCTCCTGTTTCAATCATTGAAATTCTTGTTGAGTCTTCTGGAACGACCTTGAAATCAACCTTATCAATCTTTGGTTTTTTCCCCCAGTAATCTTCATTTTTAACTAGTATAATATCCTGTCCTGGAGACCATGATTTAAATTTAAATGGACCTGTTCCGTTTGGTTCTTGAATAATGTTTTTACCATATTTATCAATTGTTTTAGGACTTATAATTCCACCTTCATGATTTGCTAAAATTGAAAGAAGTGGTGAGAATGGTTCGCTTAAAATAAATTGAACAGTATATTCGTCGACTACTTTAACTTCTTTTACCATTTTAAATACAACTGCTCTTGGTGAAGCAACTTTAGGATCTAATAAACGATCAAATGTTTTCTTTACAGCCTCTGCATTAAATGGTGTACCATCGTGAAACTTCACATCATGTCGTAGTTTAAATTCCCAAGTTTTATCATTGATTTGATTCCATGACTCTGCTAGCATTGGTTGAATTTCATTATTTTCATCTCGTTGGACTAGACCTTCATAAATTTTATGATGGGTAACGCTTGCTGCATTTATTGTAGACATAAATTGCTGATCTAAATTTTCGGCATCTGATAACCGAGCAATTACTAGCGTGCTTCCTCCTTTGGAATCATTTGCTTGTCCATTTGCTTTCGTACCTACGTTTTGATTAGATGAACATCCTGTAATTGTGATAGCAGAAAATAATACTAGTAAACATTTACCTATTCCTGATTTTAGTTTCAATGGCACTGCCTCCCTGTTTAAAGTTTGTCTTACAAATATTTATCTAATTATATAAAATATTCTGATAATTATTTTTGAATATCTTTACCTGTTTTTTCAGTTTCTTTACTTATTTTTAATTATTTGACTTTGCTTCTAGTTCTTTAATTGATTCAAGCCTTTTAAAAGATGATGGAAATAGATCATTTTCAGGAAGTTGTTCGTAATCCCTTTCCATATATCCTCTTCTCATCTTATTAAAATACACTTGACCTTTTTGCTTTAAAACCTCTATATCAAGATTAGGAATTACTTGATCTTTCATCACAATTCTTCCATTTATAATTGATAGTTTTACATCTCTACCTGAACCACTTACAAACATAGTACGAATTGGGTCATCAATAACGCCCATATGGAATCCATTTAAATCAATCGCAATGATATCCGCTTTTGCTCCGACTGCTATTCGGCCTATATCTTCGCGATGCAGAAATGCCGCTGCTCCTAGAGTGATAGAATTGAAGAAATCAGCGTATGTCGATCCTTCAACTTCTTTTTCTACAAGTCTTGAAAGCATACTACCAGTACGTACATTTTGAAAAATATCTGGAGGGAAAGTATCAGTACCTAATGCAATATTGACTCCCTCCTTCCTATATTTTGCATATGATTCAAGTCCTTCTCCGTGTCTTCCTATAATAAGTGGACAATGGATAACAGTAGTATTTGTTTCTTTCAGAAGTGAAATGTCATTATCAATATTGTAATTCGCTCCACTATAGCCCGATACAAAATGAGCGTGGGGTATTCCTGTATTTGGACCTAAAAATCCAAGATTATATAAATATTTAATTGGTGTAACTCCGTGTTCTTTTAAAATAGTATTAAATTCAAAACTTCCTTGCGCAGCATGGAGCTTGATTGGAACGTTTAATTTGTCACTATAATATTTTGTTTTTATCAATATTTCTTCAGTCTGTGATTCTATTCTTTCTGGAGCTAACATCCCTCTGACCAATCCATCAAATGCACCATCGAAGGTTTCAACAAACTTTACTGCTCTTTCTAATCCTTCCTCGCCCGCTTTTTCATCCCAATGAATTTTAATGTTTCCATCTGGTTCGACAACTCTAATTCCAGCTTGATAGCTTGGTCCAAGGTAAATTCTCAATCCTAATTTTCCTGCATGATTCGCTGCAGCTTCCAACTCTTCAAAAGTTTCAGCCCAATTTTTGTAAAAAACGGATGTAATCGGCATAGCAGTAGTAATTCCATTTAAAATAAGCTGCGAATAAGCATATAAAGATTTAAATGCTTCTTCCTCCTCACTCATTAGCTCATGATGTCCATTTTTTACAAATTCCTCCGACCAAAGGAGATTTTTTTGTCTATTTGATTTCGCTTCTAAATGCAAAATATCATGGTCAATGTCACCTAAGGCATTTAAATCAATAAAACCAGGACTAAGGATTGCGTTTCCAACGTCAATTACTTGATCTACTTCTTCTGTATAGTTTTTTCCAACATACAAAATTGTCTCTTTTTCATATACAATCTCTGCATTTTCCAATATGACATGTTCACTTCCGTCAAACCCAATCACATATCTTCCCTTTAGCTTCGTTTTCATTTTTTCTCCCTTCGAATTTTTAATTTTTATTTTAGTTTTCAACATATCTCATCTCGTCAACATAGGCACGGGCATGTCCCCAGAAATACTTTGTAGGTTGCATATATTTTTCTAGTCCAGCGCGTTTAATCGTTGCAAAGGCTTCTTCATTTGCTTCATTTAAAACTGTGCTTTCATGAACGGTTTTTACATTTCTGCCTTCCATAATAAGTTTTCCATCTACAATGACATGGTCTACATCATTTGCTACTGTTTGAAATACTAAACGATGAACATGCATATATTCTGGAGTCAAATGTGGTTGATGAAGATTAACTGTTATGACATCTGCTTTTTTTCCAATTTCAAGTGAACCAATTTCATCATCCCAACCAATACATTTTGCTGCATCAATCGTGATCATTTCTAAAAGCTTTCCAGGTGGTAAATAGTAATAGTCTCTGAGCGCTGCTTGATGTACAAACTGTGTTTTCCTCATCGCTTGGAATAAGTCAAAGCTCGTAGATGGTGAGGTACCGTCTGTAGAAATGGCAACTGTTGCTCCCATTTCAATTAATTCTGTAATTGGTGTACGTGCATTAACTTGTCCAAAACCTGGAGAAGCACTAATATTTGTACCAGTTTCAGCTAATATTTTGGCTTCGTCGAATGAAATTCCTCGACAATGCTGAAGATGGACATCGGGACCTAATAGTGCATTTTCTTTATCTTGAATTGCTAAGTGAATCATTCCACCAAATGCATCTGAGTGAATTCTTGTATTATATTTCCTAGCAATCTCTCTTATTTTTTTAGCTTGATAAAGATCATGTTTTGTTAGTCCGTAAAGTCGATCTGGGGAAGTCGGATAGGAAGGATCTACGGACGTTACAATAACAAATGGTGTAATAAAGGCTCTTGTTCGATCATCATTTGCGTGATTTAATGCCTCGATAACCGCTTCGGCACCTTTTAAAACTTCTTCATATGTAACTTCTTTCTCAATTCTTTTCCCGTCAACCCATCTACTAAATGAATGTGGCCAAGGTGGGTTACACGGACCTGTACAAACTACTTCACGAACTCCTACTTCGTTGTAAGCTTTTGCATGATTTATTGCAAATATGGGATCATCAGATCTCGGCACTGAGCCTAACACACTAACGCCTGTTGTAATACCCGCTTTTAATCTTTCAAGTGCTGACAGCTTTCCTTCGTAGTACCAAAAATCATCCGTCACATAATGCTTATACGTTTTCGTCATAATCGGCATCCAAAAATCGATATTCTCCATCGCGATTGTTTTAAACATTGAATGACCACCATGACCATGAACATCTATTAATCCAGGTAGAATACATTGATGACTACAATCAATTACTTTTTTTGCCTCATACTTGGTATTCAAGTTTTCAGTCAAATCAACATCTACAATTCTTCCATTATGAATTGCAACTGCACCTTTTTCTATAATTCTTCTTTCTGTATCCATTGTGATAACAGTTCCATTAACTAATAGCAAATCAATCATTTTTATCCTCCTATTGCAAACTTCTCTTTAAAAACTGAAACAGCATAATAAATTATGCTGTTCCATTGAATTACTTATTTCACTGTTACATCATCAAGCATTAAATAACTTGCTGGGTTTAACCAAAGTCCTTTAACTGATGAGCCAGTAACTGCTAAATGCTCATAGTTACGAATAGGTACATATGGTACATCTTTGTTTTCAATTTCTTGTGCTTGAGCATAAAGTTCTTTACGTTTTTCGCTATCCGCTTCTTGACGAGCTGATTCAATTAATTTATCAACTTCTGGGTTGCTATAGAATGAACTATTTCCTGCTGCACCTTGGGATTTACTATCAAATAAGTTAAATTGGTTATAGTCGCCATCACCAGTAGCATTTCCCCATCCACCAATTGAAACTTGGTGTTGACCTTTTGCAATTGCATCAATATAAGCTCCGTATTCAAGTACTTGAATTTTCACATTAATACCAATCCCTTTTAATTGAGATTGAATAACCTCAGCCATATTTATTCTTTCTTTACGGTCACTAGTTGTAAGTGTAAATGATAGGCCGTCTTTAATTCCTGCTTCTTTTAATAGCTTTTTAGATTCATTAATATCGTAATTATAGCCTTTAATATTCGGATCATATCCAAATACTTTTGGACTCATTGTTGAATTTGCTTTTGTTCCAACATCGTTATATACACCTTTAATAATTGAATCTACTTCAATTGCATGTGCAATCGCTTGACGGACACGAACATCATTAAATGGTTTTTTCTTTGTATTGAAGCTTAAATATTCAACAGCTAGTCCATCTGTACGGTATAAATCCATTGTGTCAGAAGCTTCAATTCGATCGATTTCTGTTACAGGCACTTGATCAGTTACATGTGCTTCACCAGTTTCGATCATTGCTAGTCTTGTAGCATCTTCAGGAACTACTTTAAAGACTACACCATCAATTTTAGGTTTATTACCCCAGTAATCTTTATTTTTTTCAATTTTAATTTCTTCTCCTGATTTCCAAGATTTAAATACATAAGGACCAGTTCCAACTGGATTTCTCCCAATTTTATCACTGTTTTCTTTAATCGATTTTGGACTAATAATATCTCCTTCATTACTCATTAAAATTGATAAAAGTGGAGCATATGGGTATTTCAAAATAAATTGTACAGTTGAATCGTCTACCACTTTAACTTCTTTTATCATTTCAAATTTACCAGCTTGTGGTGATGCAGTTTTCGGGTCAAGAACTCGATCAAAATTTGTTTTAACTGCATCTGCATTAAATGGTGATCCATCTTGGAACTTAACGCCTTTGCGTAATTTGAATTCCCAAGTCACGTTATCTATTTGCTTCCATTCTGTTGCTAAAAGAGGTTTTGGCTCCATATTTTTATCTGGTTCAACTAATGTTTCATATACCTTTTCATAAACAACGTTAGCTGATGGTATATCAGTAATAAAATGTGGATCTAATGTAGTCGCATCAGATAGTCTAGCAACGACCAATGTTCCCCCTGCTTTTGCCTTTGTTCCTGTTGCACTACTGCTTGTTTGGTCTGATGTACAACCTGCAAGCGCAGTAGAAACTGTTAATAATGATGCAAATAATACTCCAGCTGTCTTTTTCTTCATTTTTTTCTTCCTCCTCTTATACTTGCCCCCATGATTCTCTTGTTCACCATTTTTCCTGAGTACGTAGGCTTATTCAAATTATAAAAAAAAATAAAATTTTATATTTTCAGAATCTTTACTCGTTTTTTAATTATCTTTACTGCTTTTCCGCATTATATTTACTTCAATTCTAATTTTGAATAAATTTAAACAAAGAAAAGGGGGAAAAAGAATGAAAACAGAGATTGTATTGAATAACAATGAAATCAAATTAGAAAAAAAAGAATCTCAAAAACTAAAAAGATGGAAAGTATTTTATAAGAAGTTTAAAAAAAATAAATTGGCACTAGTTGGTGGATATATCGTACTTTTTTATATTTTAGTAGCTTTTTTGGCACCACTTATTTCACCGAAGGATCCTTTTGCGATTGATTTAATGCATAAGCTACAACCTCCATCACTAGAACATTGGATGGGAACAGATGATAAAGGAAGAGATATTTTAAGTAGAATCATTTATGGAAGTCGTCTTTCAATTTCTGTTGGTTTCGTATCTGTCTTATTTGGTGCAATTTTCGGAATTACTCTAGGGTTGATTGCAGGTTATTACGGAAAATGGGTTGATACGATCATTATGAGAGTTGTTGATATATTACTAGCATTCCCAGGTATTCTACTAGCACTTGCGATCATTAGTGCACTAGGTCCTAGTCTAATTAATGTAATGGTTGCTGTCGGTATCTTTTCAATCCCAACGTTTGCACGAATCGTTAGAGGATCTACATTATCCGTCAGAAAGCTTGAGTATATAGACGCAATTCGTGCATTAGGTGCAACTGATTCAACAATTATATTCAAACATATTTTCCCGAATATTCTTTCACCAATAATTGTCCAAGCTACGTTAAAACTTGCTACAGCTATTCTTTCAGCAGCAGGCTTATCATATCTAGGATTAGGTGCTCAGCCTCCATCACCAGAATGGGGAGCGATGTTAAGCAGTGGACGTGATTACTTATTTACCGCACCACACATTGCCTTATTCCCGGGTATTGCGATTTCAACACTTGTATTAGGATTTAATATTTTCGGAGATGGACTAAGAGATGCTCTTGATCCAAGAATGAAAAAATAAGGAGGAAAGTACATGTTTCTATTTATTGTCAGAAGAATTATACAAACTATTCCAGTTTTACTTGGTGTAAGTTTAGTCGTTTTTTTAATCATGCAGATGGTTCCTGGTGATCCAGCAACACTACTTGCTGGTGAAGGTGCTACGAAACAAACAATCGAAATGATTCGTCATCAACTTGGACTTGATCGTCCTGTCATTATTCAGTATTTCGACTATGTTGTTCATGTATTACAAGGAGATTTTGGTGAATCGCTTCGAAATAATCGTCCAGTATTAGATGAGATTATGATTCGTTTGCCTATTACAATTGAACTTGCACTGGCTAGTATTTTCATTACAGTTGTACTTGGTATGCTAGCAGGAATTATATCAGCGACTAAACAGTACTCTGCAGCTGATATTACAATTATGATTGTCGCTTTACTAGGAATCTCTTTACCAAGTTTCTGGTTTGGTTTAATGCTGATCTACTTCTTTTCAGTTAATCTTCATATATTCCCAGTTGCTGGCTGGGGAACGTTTAAACATATGGTACTGCCAGCATTAACATTAGGTGCAGGTGGTGCTGCAATAGTAGCTAGAATGACTAGATCAAGTATGTTAGAAGTTGTTCGTCAAGACTATATGCGTACAGCAAGAGCAAAAGGATTAAAAGAACATGTCATTATTTATAAACATGGTTTAAAGAATGCTCTTATTCCTGTTATTACTGTTGTTGGACTTCAGTTTGGTGCATTACTTGGTGGTACCGTTTTAACAGAGTCAGTTTTTGCAATTAATGGACTTGGTAGATTAATTGTTGATGCAATTAGGACAAGAGATTTACCGATGGTTCAAGGTGGCGTATTAATCGCTTCAGTTATCTTTGTATTTATGAATCTAGCTGTTGATATTCTCTACCGTTACTTTAATAAACGAGTTGACTTGAATTAAGGAGGTACTACTATGAAAAAACAATTTGATGAAACAATTCTTGAGGTTAAAAATCTACAAACCTACTTTTATACAGATGAAGGAATAAGTAAAGCTGTTAATGGAATTAGCTTTAAATTAAAAAAAGGTGAAACACTTGGAATAGTAGGAGAATCTGGAAGTGGTAAAAGTATTACATCATTATCACTATTAGGATTAATCCCATCTCCTCCAGGAAAAATAACTGGTGGTAGTATTCTTTTTAAAGGTGAAGATTTACTAGCAAAAACGGAAAAGCAAATGCGTTCCATTCGAGGGAATGAAATTTCAATGATTTTTCAAGAGCCAATGACATCTTTAAACCCAGTTTATTCAGCTGGCGAACAAATTGCAGAAGCGATTCGTCTTCACCAAAAATTAGGCAAAAAGGAAGCTTGGGAGAAAGCAGTTGAAATGCTTCGACTTGTAGGGATCCCATCTCCTGAAAAACGTGCAAAGCAAGAACCACATGAACTTAGTGGTGGTATGAGACAAAGGGTTATGATTGCAATGGCACTTGCTTGTCATCCAGAAGTGCTAATCGCAGATGAACCGACTACTGCTCTTGATGTGACAATTCAAGCGCAAATTCTGGAATTAATTAAATCACTCCAAAAAGATTTAGGTACAGCTGTCATACTAATCACGCATGATCTAGGCGTCGTTTATGAAACTTGCGATCGAGTGGCTGTCATGTACGCTGGAAGAATTGTTGAATATACATCAGCAAAAGAACTTTATAATAACCCTAAGCACCCATACACAATCGGGTTATTAAACTCTCTTCCACGTCTTGATATGGATCAGGATGAATTAACAACAATACCTGGTACTGTACCTAGTCCATTTAATATGCCTAAGGGCTGTAGTTTTGCACCACGCTGTGCACATGCAAAGCCAATGTGTCATGAATCAGTGCCAGATTTACTAACACTCGACAAAAATACTGAAGTCAGTTGTTGGATGTATACATCACAATGGGAAACTGATCATACCATCATAGAGAAAGTAGGGATTGAATAATGGCATTACAACTAGTGGATAAAAAAATACTACTTAATGTAGATCATTTAAAACAATACTTTCCAATTAAAGGAGGCATTTTAGGAAGAACGGTTAATCATGTAAAAGCTGTAGACGATATTAGCTTCCACATTTACGAGGGGGAAACTTTAAGTATAGTTGGAGAATCTGGTTGTGGTAAGTCTACTACTGGTAGAGCCATTCTAAGATTAGACGAGCCTACAAGTGGGAGTATTCATTTTAAGGAAAAAGATTTATTAAGCTTAGGAAAAAAAGAAATGCGTAAAATAAGAAAGGATCTACAGGTAATCTTCCAAGATCCGTTTGCCTCACTTAACCCTAGACAAACAATTGGACAAATTTTAGGTGAAGCATTAGCCATTCAAAATGTCGTTCCAAAAGAAGAACGTAAAGCTAGAATTGAGGAATTATTAGGACATGTTGGGTTAAGACCAGAAGCAATGGAACGTTATCCTCATGAATTTAGTGGCGGTCAACGTCAGCGTGTCGGAATTGCACGTGCACTTGCTGTTGATCCAAAACTAATTATTTGTGACGAAGCAGTTTCTGCACTAGATGTTTCAATCCAAGCCCAAGTATTAAACTTATTAAAATCGTTGCAGAAAAAATTCTCACTTACCTTTCTTTTTATCTCACATGATTTAGGTGTAGTAAGACATATTTCTGATCGAGTAATGGTAATGTATTTAGGAAAAATTGTTGAGATTGCTGATAAAAAATCAATATTCGAAAATCCTCAGCATCCTTATACACGTGCCCTATTATCTGCTATTCCAGTACCGAACCCGGTACATCAAAGAGAAAGAATTATCTTAACAGGAGATGTCCCTTCTCCAATCAATCCTCCAAGCGGCTGCCGTTTTCACACAAGATGCCCTTTCGCGATTGATATTTGCAAAACAAAAGCACCTGAATTAAAATTATCTGAGCAAAATCATCAAGTTGCTTGTCACATCATTAATTAAATAGTATTCTTATAGGCATGAAGTGAAGGAAAAGAAGAGAATTGATCCTGCCATGTAGAGATTCTACTTCTAATAATTAGATATAAATGCTTATAAAATTGGATTATAAATCGAATGTTGATTCGATTAAGATATTGTAAGGCTCCTATGGAAAATACGCGAAGATTAGAGACTCCTCTAAGAAGCTCCAATAGGATGCTCAGCTTTCGTTCCCTTCCATTGGAGCAACTTTCGTTGAAATCACCTAATTATAAACAAAATTTTCAAAAAAATTAAAAATATTATTAAAAAAACTAATTGAGGTTCTTCATGCTTAGTTACGAGGGATTTACTTTACTAATTATGCTATTTATTTTAGCTCCTATTATGGGAGCTATTGCTTTATTATTTTTGTTTATCTTTGAAAAAAGAATTGACTTACTTGAAAATAAAAATAGAGAAATTCGGTTAGAACATGCATTACAAGAAGCTCAATACAATAAATTAAATCAGCAAATTCAACCGCACTTTTTATTTAATACACTTAATGTCATATTAAGCTTAGCGCGTTTAAATCGAACTTCGGAATTAATCCGAGCCCTAGAAACGTTCTCTCAATTTTTAAAATTTAAATATAAATCATCCGAGCCCTTAATCCAGTTAAATCAAGAAATACAATATACTCAATATTATTTAGACATTCAAAATCTACGGTTTGGTGATCGTCTTAAAACAGAGTTAGATTGTCCAAAAGATTTATTTAATGCGCTAGTTCCCCCTTTCATTTTGCAAACCTTAGTAGAAAATTCATTTAAACACGGTTTAGAAAAAAAGATTGGAGAAGCTTTACTGGATATACGATTTTATCAAGATTCCGAGCTAGTCTGTTTAGAAGTTATAGATAATGGTTTAATGGGAATGACTAATACTTTTTCTAATCAAGAAGGCCATGGATTAGATAATATAAAAAAGAGATTACAACTATATTTTGGTAATAGTGGTCATGTACTGATTACTTCAAATGAATCAGGAACAAATGTTAAGGTCGTCTGGCCTCTTATATATGAGAGTAAAGGAGGGAAAATAAATTGAATGTGTTATTAGTAGATGATGAACCATTAGAGCTTGAACAGATGGAATATTTAATAAAAAATATGTTTCCATTATGGAAGTTTTTTAAAGCTGCTGATGCATGCCAAGCCATCACAATTAACCAAAACCATAAAATTAATATTGCGTTTCTAGATATTAATCTACCTGGACGTTCAGGACTGGAGTTTGGTGAAGAGCTTAGAGCACTAAATAAAGACGTAGATATTATTATGGTTACAGCATATCAAAGTTTTGATTATGCACAACAGTCAATCCGAATCGGCGTTCTAGATTATTTAACTAAGCCAATAATAGAAAGTGAATTATATAAAGTTTTATCTAAATATAGTGAGACCGACACATCAAACCAATATTCTAGTTTAATCCATCAAACTCTTTTATATATTCATGATCATTTCGCTGAAAAACTTTCTCTTTCTGATGTTGCTCGAGAAGTTCATACGAATCATACTTATTTAAGTAGAAAATTTCACGAAGAAGTCGGTGTGTCGTTTTCAGAATATTTAATAGACTATAGAATACAAGCAGCCAAGCGATATTTAACAAATAATCCAAATTGGAACATTTCAGATGTAGCAGAAAACTCAGGCTTTAATAGTCAGCATTACTTTAGTACTTTATTCCGCAAAATTGAGGGCATTACTCCGAAAGAGTATCGTGAGAAAGGAAAATAAACCGTGAATTCACGTTCATTTAGAGAATACGTACAAGGACCTATTCAAATTGGAATGGGAATGGGAATTATTTCTCTCTTGGCACGTTGGGTAACAGGAACTACGATATTATCTTCGCCAGAATCAATGATTAAATATGGTGTATTTGGTGGAATTGGATATGCATTTTTAGGTGCGATTGCATTATTTGTATTTAGTTTTATCGGGAAAAAAGTTCGACAGGAGTACCCTGATGGTTTAACAATTGGAGATTATTTGAAGAAGAAACTACATCCACTTGGTTATTGGATTATGATTTGTATTTTAATATTAACTAGTTTACACATATTATATATACAGTCGATGACCGCATCTACGTTATTTCATTTTCTTTTTAATTTACCGTTGTACATAGAAATAATCATATTTATAAGCTTTTGTGTACTTTTTGCAGGTTTTGGTGGATTAAAGATGATACATGGATTAGCTGGATTCCAAGTCATTACAATGTTTGCAGCGGCAATTTTAATTCCGTTGTATTTTTTCGTAAAAGAAGGCGTTCAACCCGTATATGATGGGATTAAACTATACCATCCATACATGCTAGTCATTGATCATTACGATTTATGGGGTTTTTTATTTTCAGGTTTATTAGTTGGATTTGGTCAGTTTTTCTTTGACATTACTTCATGGCACCGATTATTTATGATTGAATCGAAAAAACTACCTTTAACATTCTCAATATCCGGCTTAATTTGGTGTATTTTCCCACTTTCATTTTCATGTCTTTTTATTATTGTTATATTTACAGGTGGATTTACAGATATTCAATCAATTTTAGTTGGTTTAGCAAATAAAATTACAACACCATTTTTTTTCATACTCTTTGTTTTATGTGCATTTAATGCGATTACATCAACATTTGGTGCGGTATTACATTCGCTTGCTAGTTTAATCATTATCAATATAATCGAACCATTTCGCACGATAAAAAATGATCAAAAAAAAATAAAACTTGCTTATCTTCTATCCGTGATGATTGGGGCGATCATCTTTTTCGCTACAATTATTCAATCAAAAAAAATTATTGAACTATTATTTTACTCAGGAAATGTCTATTCTGCATTGTTATTTCCAATTTTAGTTATTGTCTTTAGTAAGGGGAAAGTCGGTAATTACATTCCAATTAGTATTGTAATTAGTATCATACTTTCTTATATTGTTCAGCCGTATGTAGGTGAATTTCAAAGTATTTGGTTGAGTTTATTATTTTCTATTGTGATTATTATTTTAGGTTTTACAATCCAATTTTTTAGTAAGAAAGAGTCTGTAAATATGTCATAAAGAAGAGCTAATCAGTTGAATTGATTAGCTCTTTACGCTGTTGAAAAACAATCTTGTCAATTAAATTACCAANNGCACCCCTCCGTTCCAATCACCATATTCATCAAAAAAAGACTGCTATAAAAACCTAATCAACTATCCTTTACTTAGAGTAATAAAACAATTGTTTATTAATCAATTTGTAGGTCAATTAATATCAAACATTAATTTATAAACTAATCAATTGAATTTGTTTTTCTAAAAGATAGCTCAGGATTTTCTAATATTCACTTACATATTTTGAACGTTTATTTTTCAGTTTTAAATTGCTTAAAAATAATTTATCATTTATTATTTGCCCATGAGACTAAAGCGATGAAAATAGATTATGGAGGTTACATTATGAAGGTTTTACTTTTTGGAGCAACAGGAATGGTTGGTCAAAGTGTATTAAGAGAATGCTTACAAGATTCTTCTGTTAGCTCGATTTACTCAATTGGTCGTAGTATTACAGGGATTCAACATGAAAAATTGTATGAAATTAAGCATTCTAATCTACTTGATTTATCTCCAATTGAAAGTCAATTATCTGGATTTGATGCATGTTTTTTTTGTTTAGGTGTTTCATCATTTAGAATGACAGAGGAAGATTATCGTAAGATTACATATGACCTTACCCTATCCATCGCACGTACATTATCAATGTTGAATCCACAAATGACTTTCATTTATGTCACTGGATCAGGTACCGATAGTACTGAGAAAGGTCGTATAATGTGGGCTAGAGTGAAGGGGAAAACAGAAAATGACTTATTAAAGTTACCGTTTAAAGCTGCATACATGTTTAGACCAGGTGCAATTATTCCACATAAAGATATAAAATCAAAAACTAAACTATATCAATACGGCTATAACATAACGAAACCTATTTATCCGATCCTAAAAAAATTCTTTCCAAATTCAATAACGACTTCAGAACAAATAGGTCGTTCAATGATCAATATTGCAAAAGCTGGTTATCATAAGCCATTAATTGAGGTTGAAGATATTAATAAGACAGCAGAAAAAAGATAAGTAAAAAGAGAGTATAGGGAAAAGATATTTCCATCTTTCCCCCATTCCTCTCACCATTAAGTATTTAAATATGGAGCTCCTCGTCTTGTGTTAGCTGCAGAAGATGCGTCTTCACTTGTATCTAGGTATGGACTGCCACCATCGTCATAATTAATTTTATTAGAATCGTCGTTTTCACTCGTGTCTAAGTATGAGTTGGTAGCAACGTGGATATGGTTGTCATCAGTTTTTCTTGATCGATTATCTTTTGACATGATTATTTCACCTCTGTATTTATATTGTGTATAGATATAAATTTAAAATTACAGGTAGTTTGAGGGAATTAATTTTTAACTCTATTTCAAAGGTTTACTCTTCTTGAACTACTTATTTCTTAATAAGAAATCAGACAAAATTGCTCTTGGTAATAATAAAAAAGGATAGATAATCCAGATATATTCTAGATTATCTATCCTTTTATTTATTTTATCCTTAGTTAACAGCTACATCTTCTAATACTCGGACAAATTCACCTTTATTAACTGGATAACCAGCTTCAGCGATTTTAACTTTTACAATTTTACCGATCATGTCTTCTGTTCCTTCGAACACGACTTTCAGATAATTATCTGTGTAACCAATTAATAGTCCTTCTACACCATTTTCTGTATACTTTTCTTCCGGAATGACTTCTAAAACATCTCCATCAAACATTGAAGCGTATTCTTTTGCAAGCTGATTTGATAATTCAATTAAACGATGTACTCGTTCATTTTTAATTTCTTCGTCAACTTGATCTTCCATACGTGCAGCTGGAGTACCTGTACGTTTAGAGTATGGGAATACGTGTAATTCAGAGAATTTATTGTCGCGAATGAAATTGTACGTTTCCATGAACTCTTCTTCAGATTCACCTGGGAAACCTACGATTACATCAGATGTAATTGAACAGTTTGGTAATACTTCGCGTAGTTTTTCAATTCTTTCAGCAAATTCAGCCATTGTATATTTACGACGCATACGTTTTAGGACTGTATCTGATCCTGATTGTAGTGGTACGTGTAAGTGACGAACAACAATATTTGAATGACGAAGAACTTCAATTACTTCATCTGTGATTTGGCTAGCTTCAATTGAAGAAATACGAACACGTTTTAATCCTTCAACTGTTTCTAAATCTTTTAATAACATTGCTAAGTTGTAATCTTTCATGTCTTGACCGTATCCACCAGTGTGAATACCAGTTAAAACAATTTCCTTATAGCCTGATTCAACTAATTGCGTAGCTTGTTTTACAACTTCTTTTGGATCACGAGAACGCATTAAACCACGTGCCCAAGGAATAATACAGAACGTACAGAAGTTGTTACAACCTTCTTGAATTTTTAATGAAGCACGTGTACGGTCAGTAAAAGCAGGTACATCTAGCTCTTCATAAACTCGTGCTTTCATGATATTCCCTACGCCATTAATTGGCTGACGCTCTACACGATATTGCTCGATATAATCTAGCATTTTAGTACGGTCCTGTGTACCAACAACGATATCCACCCCAGGAATTGCCATGATTTCGGCTGGAGATGTTTGTGCATAACATCCAGTTACACAAATTACTGCATCTGGATTTTTGCGCACGGCACGACGGATTACTTGTCTACTTTTTTTGTCACCTGTATTTGTAACTGTACAAGTATTAATTACATAAACATCAGCTTTTGACTCGTATTCAGTACGGTCATAACCTGCTGCTTTAAACAGTTGCCAAATTGCTTCTGTTTCGTAATGGTTAACTTTACAGCCTAATGTATGAAAAGCTACTTGTGGCATTTCTTCACCCCATTAATTCAAAATGAAAGGAGGCAGCAGCTAAAACATAAAATGGTGCTGTTTCTGTTCGTAGAATTCTTGGTCCAAGTCCACAAAGCTTAGCACCTTTTTCTTCTAGCTGATTAACTTCTTTCTCCGACAAACCACCTTCTGGTCCGAAAACTACTAATAATCGTGATCCTTCTTTTAATGACTGGAATGTCTGAACAAGTCCTGCTGATTCTCCTGTTTTTGCACTTTCTTCATATGCAACAATACACGCATCATAATACTGTATTGAGTTAAGTAATTGTTGAAAAGATGCTGGCTGTTCCACGGTTGGTACAATAAATCGATATGATTGTTCAGCCGCTTCTTTTGCAATTTTTTGCCATCTATCAACCTTTTTACTAGCTTTTTTATCATCTAATTTAACAATTGATCTAGCTGCAGCAAAAGGTAAAAAACCAGAAGCACCAAGCTCCGTACCTTTTTGTATGATTAACTCTAGTTTATCACCTTTTGGTAGTCCACTAGCAATCGTAATTGATATTGGCAGTTCATTTGTATTCTCAACATATTCTACAACAGCTGCCGTTATTTGTTCACTAGAAATATTTGTAAGTGTACAACGAACAGTTGAAGAACCTGGAACTGTACAAATGATTTCTTGATCTAGCTTCATTCGCATAACATTTGCGATATGATGAGCATCATCACCAGTTATTGTAACAAGATCATTTTGAAGCTGCGTTTCTTCTATAAAATATCTTTGCATCTTACATTCCTTGTTCTGGCTTTTTTGCAATAATTGCAACCCAGTCCTCTAAATGTAATACTTCCTTCACTTCAAAACCAACTCGTTTAAGCTCATTTTCGATGTCTTCTTGTTTAGCACCAATAATTCCTGATGAAATAAATGTTCCACCTGGTTCTAAAACATTAAACACATCGTCTACGAAACGTAGAATAATTTCAGCAAGTAAGTTTGCAACAACTACTTGGAACGGACCTTCAATTCCTTGTAGTAAGTTACCTTGTCCAACTTTTATAACATCGTCAACTTTGTTTAATACAACGTTTTCTCTTGCACTTCGAACAGCTACATCGTCTAAGTCATAAGCTTCTATATTTGTAGAGCCAAGTTTAGCAGCTGCAATACTTAATACTCCTGAACCAGTACCTACATCGATTACACGGTCCGTTGATTTAACAACTTTCTCAAGTGCACGAATACACATAACAGTTGTAGGATGAGTACCAGTACCAAACGCCATTCCCGGATCTAGTTCGATAATTAATTCGTCTGATGATTTGACTTCATACTCTTCCCAAGAAGGTACAATTGTAAAACGATCTGAGATTGAAATTGGATGATAATATTTTTTCCATGCAGTGGCCCAATCTTCTTCGTTTACTTCATGCACAGCAAATGTATTTTTTCCTAAATCAATATCATATGAAATTAAATTATTAATTGCTTCTTTTATACCGTCGATTGTATCGTTTAAAAAACTATTCACAGGAAGGTATGCTTTAACGATTACACCTTCCTCTGGATAATCTTTTGGGTTAAGTTGGTAGATTTCACCGTAAACCTGTGCTCGCTCCTTCGTCAAATCAAACACATCCTCTATGACAACACCACTTGCACCAGCTTCGTGTAAAATGTTAGAAATCGGTTCAACCGCATCCTGTGTAGTGTGAATACTTAATTCTGACCATTTCATAAACTACCAACTCCATTCATACTCTCTTCTTTACTTGGCAATACCCTCTAATCATAGTCAGAATTAGAGGGTGCCATTTAAATTACTTCTTCTATTTAGTGTTTCCACTTTTTACCTTAACTAACGTACTGAATTAATAACTTCTTTATTGTTCGCCAAAATTCTTAACTGCACGCTTTAACTTTGTAAAGAAAGAGTCGTGTTTGTCGTCTTTTTGACCTTTGCCAATATTATAAAACTCCTCAAGCAATTCTTTTTGACGGCTTGTTAGTTTTGTTGGTGTGATAACTTTTACGATTACGTGCTGATCACCTTGACCATAACCACGTACATCCTTGATTCCTTTACCTTTTAAACGCATTCTAGTACCAGTTTGCGTTCCAGCAGGAATTTTCGTTTTTACTTTACCATGCAATGTAGGAACTTCAACTTCATCACCTAATGCAGCTTGTGCAAAAGTTAATGGAAGCTCGCAGTAAACGTCATTTCCATCACGTTCAAAGAATTCATGCTCACGAACATGGAATGCAATATATAAATCTCCAGCAGGACCACCATTTTTACCTGGTTCACCTTGGCCTGAAAGTCGAATTTGTTGTCCATCATCGATACCAGCTGGTACTTTAACCATAATTTTCTTACGAGTTTTCACTCGGCCTGCACCATGACAAGTATTACATTTATCTTTAATAATCTGACCAGTACCTTGACAGTGTGAACATGTCGTACGGTTCACAATACGTCCAAATGGAGTATTTTGTTCAACACTCATTTGTCCTGAGCCATGACAATGATTACATGTTTCTTTTGATGTACCAGGTTTTGCACCTGAACCACTACATGTATGACATGTTTCTTCAGTTGGAATTTCAATTTCTCTTTCCATTCCAAATGCTGCTTCTTCAAACTGGATCGTCATTGTATATTGTAAATCAGCTCCAGCTCTTGGTGCGTTCGGGTCACGACGACGTCCACCGCCACCGCCACCAAAAAACTGACTGAAAATATCTTCAAATCCACCGAATCCGCCGCCGCCAAATCCGCCGCCGCCGAAACCTTGGTTTGGATCTGTATGACCAAACTGATCATAATGAGCACGTTTTTGATCATCTGATAAATTTTCGTATGCTTCTTGCACCTCTTTAAACTTTTCAGGTGCATCAGGATCCTTATTAACGTCCGGATGATATGTTTTTGCTAATTTACGAAACGATTTTTTTATTTCATCTTGTGATGCACTTTTACTCACACCAAGCACATCATAGTAATCACGTTTACTCATAGTATTACAATCCGCTCCTTTCACATAAAGAATATTTTAACATATCCTGTGCATTTCTAAAAGAAAAAGAAAAAGTCAAAGCCAAGGCTACCCTGACTTTGACTTCCCTTTTTTAGATATATATATATTGTCTAGTTCCAGGCGTTAGCCCCTCGAGGTCATAAGCCCAATAACGGTAAAAGTTATAAACCAAACTTTTTCCGTTATTGTTCTTATGCTTGTCGGGGCTGACCGAACGCCTTCCACTTTTCGTTATTGTCTAGTTCCAGGCGTTACTGACCAAACGCCTTCCTCTTTTCGTTATTATTTTTCGTCCTTAACTTCAGTAAACTCAGCGTCTACTACATCGTCTTGTTTCGCTCCGCCTTCAGCTCCACCTGCAGCTTGCTGTGCAGCAGCAGCTTGCTCATAAAGCTTCATTGATAAAGCTTGAACGATTTCAGAAAGAGCATCTTTCTTCGTACGGATATCATCTAAGTTACCAGCTTCTAAAGCTGCTTTTAATGCGTCTTTAGCTTCGTTAGCTTTTGTAACCTCTGCTTCTTCAACTTTTCCTTCAAGATCTTTTAAAGTTTTCTCTACTTGGAATACTAATTGATCAGCTTCGTTTTTAAGATCTACTTCTTCTTTACGTTTTGCATCTGCATCAGCATTTAATTCTGCTTCTTTTACCATGCGTTCTACTTCTTCATCACTTAAACCTGAAGAAGATTGAATTACGATGTTTTGTTCTTTTTGAGTTCCTAGGTCTTTCGCACGTACTGTTACGATACCATTTTTGTCGATATCGAATGATACTTCAATTTGAGGAATTCCACGTGGTGCTGGTGGGATATCCGATAATTGGAAGCGACCTAATGTTTTATTGTCATTAGCCATTGGACGCTCACCTTGTAGTACGTGAATGTCTACAGCAGGTTGATTGTCAGCAGCTGTTGAGAAAACTTGAGATTTACTTGTTGGGATTGTTGTATTACGTTCGATTAACTTTGTAAATACTCCACCCATAGTTTCGATACCTAATGATAATGGAGTTACGTCTAGTAATACTACGTCTTTTACATCACCAGTTAATACTCCACCTTGAATTGCAGCACCTAATGCTACTACTTCATCAGGGTTTACACCTTTATGTGGTTCTTTTCCTGTTTCTTTTTTGATTGCTTCTTGAACAGCAGGAATACGAGTTGAACCACCAACTAAAATGACTTTATCAATTTGACTAGCAGTTAAGCCTGAATCCTTCATTGCTTGACGAGTTGGGCCTAAAGTTCTTTCTACTAAGTTGTGAGAAAGCTCTTCGAATTTTGCACGAGTTAAGTTTAACTCTAAGTGTAATGGACCAGCTGCACCCATGCTAATGAATGGTAATGAAATTTGAGTTGAAGTAATACCTGATAAGTCTTTTTTCGCTTTTTCAGCAGCATCTTTTAAACGTTGTAATGCCATTTTATCTTGGCTTAAATCAACACCATTTTCTTTTTTGAATTCAGCTACTAAGTAATCAATGATAACTTGGTCGAAGTCATCTCCACCTAAACGGTTGTCACCAGCTGTAGCTTTAACTTCAAAAATTCCATCTCCTAATTCAAGGATTGAAACGTCGAATGTACCGCCACCTAAGTCATAAACTAAGATTGTTTGGTCTTCATCCATTTTATCTAAACCGTATGCTAATGCAGCCGCAGTTGGCTCATTGATGATACGTTCTACTTCTAAACCAGCGATTTTACCAGCATCTTTAGTTGCTTGACGCTCAGCATCATTGAAGTATGCAGGTACTGTAATAACTGCTTTCGTTACTGCTTCACCTAAATAAGCTTCAGCAGATGCCTTTAAGTTTTGAAGAATAATTGCAGAAATCTCTTGTGGAGAAAAATCTTTACCTTCAATGTTTTCTTTATGTGTAGTACCCATATGACGTTTAATAGACATGATTGTGTTAGGGTTTGTAATTGCTTGACGCTTTGCTACTTCCCCAACTTGACGCTCACCATTTTTGAACGCAACAACTGACGGAGTTGTACGTCCACCCTCTGGATTCGGAATTACTTTTGGCTCTCCACCTTCTAATACTGCGACACAAGAGTTAGTTGTACCTAAGTCAATACCAATAATTTTACTCATTGCATGTTCCTCCTAAAATTTACATAAGTTATATTTTAGTTTTAAAAAATAATTTTATATTTATGTTAGCGATTTAAATAGACGCTTAACTAATTACTCGTTTACTTTTACCATTGATGGACGAATTACTCTGTCCTTTAGCTTATAGCCTTTTTGGAATTCTTGTAAAACTTCATTAGATGGCTTAGAATCATCACTTTCTTGCATTACAGCTTGATGGACATTCGGATCGAATTGTTCACCAAGTGCTGGGATTTCTTCTACACCTTCTTTTTTCACAGCTTCAACAAGTAAACGGTAAACCATTTCCATACCTTGTTTTAAAGAAGCAGTTTGCTCGTCTGTTGCTTCAACTTGTAGTGCACGTTCGAAATTATCTAGTACTGGTAATAAATCAGTTACTAAGCTTTGCGCACGATAAGTCATTAAAGATTGTTGGTCTAAAAGTGCACGACGTTTATAATTTTCGAAATCAGCATGTAGACGTAGGTACTTATTTTCCTTCTCATCTACTTCAGCACGAAGTTTTTGAAGCTCTTCTTCAGCAGAATTCACATTGTCAGTTTTCTCTTCTGTAAAGATTGAAGGCTCTTCAACAGTAGTTTCTTCATTCACTACTTCTTCATTTAAAAGTTCTTCCTGACGTTCTGTCATGTCACCTTCACCTCCTATTTTTTTATATGTAATCCATTGTTTCTTTTCACAATGGATTTATTCAACATCCTTAGATGAAAATAATAAATTCAATTGCCCTGTTATTAAATGCATTAATGAGATTACTCGGGAGTATTCCATTCGAGTTGGTCCTAATACTGCGATTGTACCAATTTGATCTTCACCTAATGAATAGGTTGCGCTAATGATACTTACATTTTCTAAGCCAGACTTTTCATTTTCCTTACCAATTTTGACACTTAAACCCATCTGTTCAAAAGGAATAATACTTTTTAGTTCATCCTGCTTTTCAATCATGTTTAACAAAACTTTCATTGTCTCCACATTATGAAATTCTGGTTGAGCTAAAATATTCGTTTTTCCACTTAAAATCAGCTTTTGTTCAATCGGTACGTCAATAGTGCCACCAATCATCTTAATAACACTCTCATAATTCGAAATATGCGTACGTAAAATCATTGCAATTTCTTTATAAAGTTTGTCATTTATTTGATGAATTGGAACATTTACTAGTCGCTCATTTAATATATTTACCATTTTCTCAATATCACTCATAGACACACCAGGTGGTATAGTTACTGTTCGATTTTTAACAATACCTGTGTCCGTCACAATAATTGATACTGCTGTATTAGGTCCTATTGGAATAAGCTGAATATTTTTAAGCTTATTTTCAGTAACTTTTGGTCCCAGTGCAATTGTTGTGTAATTTGTTAAATCAGAAAGTATATCAGCTGAATTTTTCACAAGCTTTTCTATTTCAAAAATACGCTC
Source organism: Bacillus sp. AFS029533 (assembly GCF_002585125.1). Classification (NCBI taxonomy): domain Bacteria; kingdom Bacillati; phylum Bacillota; class Bacilli; order Caryophanales; family Bacillaceae; genus Bacillus; species Bacillus sp. AFS029533. The sequence continues at coordinate 23,038 of NZ_NUQC01000010.1, forward strand.
GGCAAAAATACCTTTTATCGAACGAACATCATCGTCATTAACAATTTGTGGTGATAATAGATGGTCTACATAAAAACGATACCCTTTTTCAGAAGGGATTCGACCTGCAGAGCTATGAGGCTTTTCAATATAACCAAGTTCCTCTAAATCAGCCATCTCATTTCGTATCGTTGCTGAACTAAATGAAATACCTTCCTTTTTAGATAAACTCCTTGAACCAACAGGTTGTGCCATGCGAATAAAGTCATCGATAATAATTTGGAGTATCAATAACTGTCTTTCAGTCAACATGTTTATCACCTCTATTAGCACTCTTATCTAGTGAGTGCTAAATATATTATTAACTTAACAAATCCTTTATACGATGTCAAGAAGTTAAGGGCAGGAATAAAGAAGTACAGAATTAATGGATTAAGAAATAGTAAATACATCAGATTGATCTATTCTCCCTTATCTAATCCGCTTTTCCTGCTGCTTACATTTACTGCTTTTATAGTAAAAATGCTTGAAATACTTCGTTTCCTAGTAACTTTCCTTTGTGGGATAATCGAAGATATTCTCCATTCATCTCGACTAATCCATCCTTCATTAGTTTTTCAATTACGTTCGGAAATACTTCATTAAAGTTTGAACCAAATTTTTCTTGGAACTTTCTTTCCGAAACTCCCTGCATTTTACGTAGTCCTAAAAACATTTCTTCTTCCATTTTTTCTTGCTTCGTTACCGTATGCTCATGAACAATTGGGACTCCAGTATCATCGATCAACTGGAAATATTTCTTTAATGGTCCTGCGTTTGAATATCGAATTCCATTAATATAGCCATGTGCTCCTGCACCAAATCCAAAATACTCTTCATTATTCCAATAAACAAGATTATGCTTACTTTCTAAGCCATTTTTTTCAAAATTGCTGATTTCATATTGATGAAAGCCATTTTTCTCTAAATAGTTCATTAAAAAGTCATACATAGCCGCTTCATCTTCTTCTGGGGCTGGTTTAAGCTTGCCCCTATTCATTTCTATGTAAAAAACCGTTTTTGGTTCAATAATTAATGAATATGCTGAAATATGTTGAATCGGTAACTTCATTGCTTTATCTAAAGAATCAACGAATTGTTCCATTGTTTGACCAGGTAATGCATACATTAAATCCAGATTAATATTATCAATTCCAACTTCTTTGGCAGTTTGAATTGCTTCTTCTATTTCATTTGGTGAATGTGTTCTTCCAATCTTTTTCAGTAAACCTTCATCAAATGTTTGCGCTCCAAAACTAATTCGATTCACACCACCATCTTTTAAAATCTGAAGCTTCTCTTTTGAAATTTCATTCGGATTACTTTCAAAAGTCATTTCGATTTCTTTATTCCCTTTAATGATGTGTTTATTAATCATATCAACTAACGTTTGAGTTTGGGGCAAAGTTAATGCTGTAGGTGTTCCTCCACCTACAAAAACTGTTTTCAAATCTATAATCGGATTTCTTTTTAAACTTTCAACAATTTCTTTCTCTAGATACTCTAAATACTGATCAACCGGCTGTCGGTCCATCATAAATTTATTAAAATCGCAGTAGTAACAAATCTGCTGACAAAATGGTATATGAATATAAACGGAAGATGCCATACCTTCTCCTCTTTTCTATATGAAAAGCCCCTGATCCAATACCATCTCCGGTGCAGATTCAGGGACTTTTGTTGATTTTAACTTTATGATTGTATATTTTCTTATCCTATTTGTCTAATTAATCGCTTTACTGTTATTAATCATTATTTACAACTTACTTTTTATTAATAACAATTTAAGTAAAAAATTAATGAATCTAAAATGAAAAATGCCACCATAAATAAATTACGGTGGCAACTTTAGATAATCATCAACTCTATAATTGATGAATCCTGTTAATTATTAGTCATCCATACGTAAAACAGCCATGAATGCCTCTTGTGGAACCTCTACAGATCCAACAGCTTTCATTCGCTTTTTACCTTCTTTTTGCTTATCTAATAGCTTACGTTTACGAGAGATATCCCCACCGTAACATTTTGCTAATACGTTTTTACCCATTGACTTAATTGTTGAACGAGCAACGATTTTTTGTCCGATTGCCGCTTGAACTGGTACTTCGAACTGTTGTCTTGGAATAAGTTCTTTTAATTTTTCAACGATAATTTTACCACGATCATAAGCAGCGTCTCTATGAACGATAAATGATAGAGCATCTACTTGTTCACCGTTTAATAAAATATCCATTTTCACAAGTTTAGAAACTTTGTAGCCAATTAATTCATAATCAAATGATGCATAACCTTTTGTACTTGATTTTAATTGGTCAAAGAAATCATAAACAATTTCAGATAATGGAATTTCGTAAGTTAACGTTACGCGGTTCGCATCTAAATATTGCATATCGATAAAGTTTCCGCGTTTCTTTTGGCAAAGCTCCATGATTGCTCCAACAAAGTCATTTGGAACCATGATTTTTGCTTTTACATAAGGCTCTTCTACTCGATCAATTGATTGAGGGTCTGGCATATGAGCAGGGTTATCAACGATAATCATTTCATCTTTTGTTGTGTAAACATTATAAATAACACTTGGTGCTGTTGTAATTAAATCAATTTTGAATTCACGTTCAATACGCTCTTGAATGATTTCCATGTGTAATAATCCTAAGAATCCACAACGGAAACCAAATCCTAAAGCTTGTGAAGTTTCTGCTTCAAATTGTAAAGCAGCATCATTTAATTGAAGCTTTTCAAGTGCATCACGTAAATCATTATATTTAGAAGTATCAATTGGATATAATCCACAGAATACCATTGGATTTAATTTACGATAACCTGGTAGTGGCTCAGTTGCTGGATTCTCCGCAAGGGTAATTGTATCACCAACGCGAGTATCTCCAACATTTTTAATAGAAGCTGTTAAGAAACCTACGTCACCTACAGTTAATTCATCTCGTTGTGTTGTACGAGGAGTAAACACTCCAGCTTCAACTACTTCGAATTCTTTACCTGTAGCCATCATTCTAATTTTTTGCCCAACTTTCACAGTACCTTCTACGATACGAATATAAGCTACAACACCACGGTATGGATCGAATAATGAATCAAAAATAAGTGCTTTTAAAGGCGCATCTGGATCGCCTGTTGGAGCAGGTACTTTTTCTACGATTTGCTCTAGAATTTCTTCTATTCCGATTCCTGCTTTAGCAGATGCTAATACCGCTTCAGATGCATCTAATCCAATTACTTCTTCAACTTCTTGTCTTACACGTTCAGGCTCTGCACTCGGTAAGTCAATCTTATTAATAACTGGTAAGATTTCTAAATCATTGTCTAAAGCTAAATATACGTTCGCCAATGTTTGTGCTTCGATACCTTGTGCAGCATCAACTACAAGAATTGCGCCTTCACAAGCTGCTAAACTACGTGAAACTTCATAAGTGAAGTCGACATGTCCAGGTGTATCAATTAAATGAAGAATATATTCTTCTCCATTTTTAGCTTTATATTGTAACTGCACAGCATTTAATTTAATGGTAATTCCACGTTCACGCTCTAAATCCATTGAGTCTAATAGCTGAGACTTCATCTCACGCTGAGTTAATGCATTTGTTTTCTCAAGAATTCTATCTGCTAATGTAGATTTTCCATGGTCAATGTGTGCGATGATTGAAAAGTTTCTAATTCTCTTTTGTCTTTCTGATCTTGACTCTTTATTCATTTCATCACTCCTAAATTTCTCGACAGCATAGATAGTTTTGATTATATCAAAAAAATAGGGAAATATTCAATCTCTATTAGCAGTATATGTCGAATGAAGTTTAGAAGGTCTAATTAAAGCTATCAATAATAGAAGGAATTTTTTCAACAATCTTAACCCCTTTTTCAGTTACATATGTAACAAAATGGGATAGTCCTTTACCAACAACTGTAAAATAATTAAATGCCCCTAATCTTTCTAAATGATCTTCTCTAATTGCTAGTCCTTCTTTCGTGTAATCTTTTCCAAAAAGTACTGGACCAGCTTTCCCATCTTCTTTTGAGATTTTTACTACATCGTCTACATGATAGTAATCAGTCGAAGTAACTTTACTTATTCCGTCTTTCGCAACTTGCATACAAGTAATGATTGTTATCGAAAAAATAATGATTAGCGTAAAATACCGAACCATATATTTCATTTGTTTCTCCTCACTTACGAAATATTAATGAGTATATGAGCCAATATTGTCTTGATTAATTTTAGAATGCAGAGCTGCGTTCATACCGCCAGCAATAATATTTGCCATATCTTCAATAAATGTATCCACTTCTTTTGGTGTAACCATTAAGTTATGACCGAGTGGTGATAGTACCTCATGAATTAATTTTCGTTTTTCATTCTCTTCAAGTGTTCCTACAATCCCCATAAATGCCATTCGTTCCTTTTCATTAGGCATATCTTCATCGGTATACTTTTTCTTTTCTCCAAATGCCATTCCTGAAGGGATTAACGCTTTAGCAGGCTTGTCTCCCTCTTTTATTTCTCGTCCAAAATGTTTTAAAATGAAGTCAATTGTATCACTTGTAATAGCAACAGCATCAACAACAGTTGGAACGCCTATAGCAACTACTGGAATACCCAGTGTTTCTTTGCTTAATTCTTTACGTTTATTCCCTATTCCAGAACCCGGATGAATACCGTTATCTGTAATTTGTATTGTTGTATTAACGCGCTCAATGGACCTAGCTGCAAGTGCATCGATCGCAATGACAAAATCTGGTTTTACTTTATCAATGACACCTGAAATAATATCGCTCGTTTCAATACCAGTTATCCCCATTACACCAGGGGATAGAGCACAAACTGGACGATAACCATCTTGTACACTCTCAGGCTGTAATTCAAAAAGATGCTTCGTAACTACTAAATTTTCAACAACCATTGGACCAAGTGCATCAGGCGTCACATTCCAATTTCCTAATCCGACTACTAAACAAGTTTGGTCTTCCGTAATGCCTAAATTTTTTAGGAATGCAGAAAACTCGTTTGCAAAAACTTTTTCAACCTTTTCTTGAAGTTCAGTATCTTGTTCACGAATACCTTGAACTTGAAGTGTTAAATAATTCCCTGGCTTTTTACCAATTCTTTCAGATGCCGATTCTTTAATATGAACATGAGAAATACTTACACCATCTTCTTCACGTTCTTTAACGATTACGCCGGTAATTTCTTCCTTAGATTGTTCACGCTCCTCGAGCATCTCTTTTGCCTCTACTGCTAAATCTGTTCGAACACTATATTGACTTAAATCTAACTCACTCATTTATCTAGCCTCCACAATACTCATCAAAATTTAACAATTCTCTTCTTAACTAGTTTAGCTAGATGTTACCAATTCTAAACGAGTTGTTTATTTTTCTTTTGAAAAGGCGAAAATAGCTTTATGAATTCTATTGCCAAATGGGACTTGTTTTGATAAAATAAGTTTTGTTCTATTTGTATTCGAGGCAAATTTCTCGACTGCATTCGGGAGGTGAAAGGTATGCCAAATATTAAATCAGCTATTAAACGTGTAAAAACAGCTGAAGCTCATCGTGCTCACAACGCATCTCTAAAATCAGAAATGCGTACTGCAGTGAAAAATGTTGAAGCTTTAGTTACTAATAACGAAACTGAAAAAGCGCAAGAAGCTTTATTAACTGCTTCTAAAAAATTAGATAAAGCTGTTAACAGCAATCTAATCCACAAAAACGCTGCTTCACGTCAAAAGTCTCGTTTAGCTAAAAAAGTTAACGCTATGAACGCGTAATGAATTAAATGGTGTCTCATCTGAGACACCATTTTTTCGTGCAATAAAATTACAGCTAGACGTTTTTTAAAATTTTGTAATCGATAGTATGTTATACCTTATCGAATAAGTTTATTACATTCTTTAATCATAAACTCCATATAGTCAATTGCATCTTTTCTTCTTGTAAAAATAGATTTGTAATATGATTTTTTATTATCGGTTCGTAATCTCATTGATTCCTTAATAATCTTATGCCACCTTTTGGGTACCGCCTCTAAAACATATTCACCTGCTCCTACTTTCGATGTAATATCTTTTTCTTTAAATGTGTAATAAAGTCGAGAAACTCCCAAAATTCCCCATTCAATACTTCTTAAACTTACAAATAAACTTAAGTATTTAACTGTAGGGAACTTCTTACTGTTTTTTAACCAGCTAAGCCAATATGAATTAAGATTATCTCTCATATTAGTTTGTATTGTATCCCAGTTTACCGAAATATCTACATGATCAATATTTAGCCCTCTTACAGTTATTCCGTATTTTTTTAATTGAAAAGCATCTATGGAGTTGATTTTAAATTTATGTAATCCTTGAAACTTCCCATCATTGAAGCGAATACATAAATTTCCTTCTTCGTTTAAGGACTCGATATCTTCATTAAGAATATACCACCCATCCAAAATTGAATTAGGAAACTTCCTTTGTACATCTTTATGAATTTCTTTCAGTATAATTAAATCGTCATCTGATACTTTGCGCTTAACAACAGCAATAAAATCGATATCACTAAATCCATTCTTAAAAGCACCTAAAGTAATCGATCCATAAAGATAAAAAGAATGAATTAAATTGGGTAATTTTACATCTAAATAATGAAAGTATGTATCTAATACAACGTTTATTTCTTTAGGAATTTCCTTCATACACCCATCCCCCAAATACTACTTCTTGGTAAATATTAACAATTACTACATTATAACAAATTGTAAAAGTTGTAGACTGAATTTCGTATTCTTTTTATAACACAAAAATGGCAGTCCATTTAACGCTATCGGACTGCCGTTTGATTTGTTATTTAATTATAATACTCATTCAAGAACTGGATTTCTTACTATTTTTTATTTAATTGAAGAATCAACATTTCAAGGATCATTAACTTATCTCCTTGACCAGTCTTCATTTTGTAATCAACTTCAGCAATTAATCGTATTGCTTCTTTCAATTCACTTGTTTGAAAGTTATTCGCTTGCTTTTGTCCATAAAACACTCTTCCTGGTGATACACCTACTGAAGAGGCAATTTGATTATTTGAATATCCACTACTAGATAATTGTTTTATTCCGTACAATAATCTAAACTGACTAGCTAATAATGCAACTATTTTTATCGGTTCTTCACCTATAAATAATAATTCATGAAGGATTTTAAGTGCCTCAGTTGTCTGTCTTACTGCTGTTTTTTCTATAAGAGAAAAAACGTTTTGTTCAATGGTTTTTGCTACCATCATCTCTACTAGATCAGCATCCACTTCTCCTTCATTCCCGATAAACAATTGTAGCTTCTCACATTCAAGTTTTAGAATTGATAAATTATTTCCAACGAGTAATTTTAATTGATTAATTGCTTCTTTCGTTATCGTTACATTCCCAGCAAACTGCTCTTTAATCCAGCCGTCTAAATTACTCGTTTCAACAGGATGACATTCAACTAGCTCTACTTGTTTTTTTATCGCTTTTGTTACTTTTTTCCGCTCATCCAATTTTTCAAAAGGAGCAACAAAAACAACAGTAGTAAAAGGTGCAGGATTTTCAATATAATCAAATAGTGGTTCTATATCTTGTACAATTTTTTCTTTTTGAGCTGTTAAAAACAAACATGATTTTATGATGATGACTTTGTTTCCACCGAAAAAGGACGGTGTTTGAGCATCCTCAAGAGCTTCACTTAAATAAGACTCTTTTAAATCATATGTTTGATAGTTAAAATCATCAATTTCTCCTTGTAAAGCTGCTTTCACGATTAAGTTTTCTGCTTCTTGAAGTAAAAAATCTTCAGTACCTACCAATAAATACATTGGAGACACATTCTTTTTCAATTTTTTATGTAAATCATTAATCATGTTTTGCACCTCTACACTAATTTTCTTAGTATAGTATAACATGTCCTACATGAGAAGGAAGAGATTAGTAAATACTAATCTCTAATTTATATTAACGTTTTAAATAAAGACCCGGTTTCTTCATTTAAAACGGTATAACTAAACAAACATACTATGGATTTTTTAGTTATATTGATTTATACTAAAATTGAATTAGGAGGGGTTATTTGTGAATACTTTTGAAAAAAATGTTCAAAGCAAACGTAATGATTCAACAGATTCTGGCGTTGGCTTTGCTGTTTCATTTGGTTTCTTCGCTACTCTATTTATCATCGCAACAATTGTGGAGTATGTTACGCGATAATACATAGAATCAAATGACTGGACTGCCTCGGCAGTCTTTTTAATTTCCTTCTTGGTTTCTGTTATTTGTTTTACGATATGCTTTAAATGTATATATGGTACCTTGTCCACTTTTAAATTCATAAGTTATTGCCCCAAATTCATCAGTACGTAAGATTTTAACATTGTACTTTTTTAATCGATCAATTACTTCTTTTGTCGGATGACCATATCGATTTTTTTCTCCAACTGAAATAATGCCAATTTTAGGCATAACTGCTTTAATAAATTTTTCGGAAGTAGATGTTTTACTCCCATGATGCCCTATTTTCAAAACATCTGACTTTAAATCAGGATATTTAGAGATCAATCGATTTTCTCCATTTTCATCTAAATCACCAGAAAACATCCAACTCTTCCCGCCTATTGCTGCCTTTAAAACAATTGACCCTTGGTTTTCCTCACCTTCATAGTCTTTAATTGGCGAAATCACTTCAAAATAATCTGCACTGATTTTCCAACTCATACCTTCGCTTATTTTTTTAATCTCGACTCCTTTTTTTATGGCTATATTCATTCTTTCTTTTTCTGCTGAAGTAAATTTTGTCTTGTCACCTACGATTAATTGTTTTACATTAAATGACTGTAGTACCTCTTTTCCACCTCCAATATGATCAATATCACCATGTGTAAATATTAATTTATCTATTTTACTAATACCTTCTCCTTTTAATATCGGGATCAATAAATCATTGCCAGTTGAAAATGGTTTTTTACGCTTCATCCATGTTTCTTCTTTTCCAGTTAACTTTCCTCCAGTATCAATTACATAATTCCCTTTATTAAAAGGTAATTTTATAAGTATACAGTCACCCTGACCTACATCTATAAACATAATCTTGCCAACAGGATTAAGAAAGGGATATAACAAATGCCCGAAAATAAGAATAAAAAATCCAATCAGGCAATTCATCAATAATTTCTTCTCTTTCTGTGTTTCCATAAAGTATAAAATTAAAAATATTAGCACGATATATATAATCAGAATTCCTTTTGAAGGATGTATAAAAATCAACTTAATAAACGGTAATTGCATGCAAATACTTAATAATTTATCTGACATGTTAATAAAGAATGATAATAGTAATGTTAACATTTCGCTAATTTCTAAATTAATAAAACTTAAACCAAAACAAAAAATACATAGTGGCATTATAATAAAACTAATATAAGGAATGAAAAGTAAGTTAATTATTATACTGTATGGTGATAATTCGTGAAAATTAAAAAGTAATATAGGGATTGATACTAATTGGGTAATACTCGATGTAAATAGAGCCCTTGCATACCAAGATTTGTAATTTAAAATTTGTTCAGAAGTTAAAATTAATACAAAACTCGTTACAAAGGAAAATTGAAATCCAATATCATCAATATAATTTGGTTTTGCAAATAACATGATTATACAAGAAGTGAATAATAATGAAGTAATGTCAACTTTCATTTTTGCTAACTTGTAGAAGCAAACTAGAACACCAATAATAACTGCCCTGACAACTGATGCTGAAGCACCTGCTAGAAAGCCGTAGGACATAATACACAAAATTGTTATAAATAAGCTGCTTTCCTTTGTTACACCAAATCTAATTAATAAAAAATAGATGCCAAGACTTAATAAACTAATATGCGAACCACTAATCGCAAGTAAATGCACAATTCCAACTATTTGATATTGAGATTCTGTTATTGCATTCATTTTTGAACGTTCCCCAAATAGTAGAGCATTAATATAACCTTCTGTATTAGAATTAAAATTAACCTCTACATATTTAGTTAAGGCATGTCGACTATAATTTATTGATTGAATGATGGTTCGTTTTCCATTTTTACAATCCCCTAATTCATCTGGATTAGTAGTAATAATCCAGTGAATCCCTTGATTTAATAAATACTTCTTATAATTAAATAAGTATGGGTTCGAGCTTTCTAAAGGCAATTCAACCTCACCTTTCACTTCACATATTTCACCTATTTTTCTTTTTTGAAAAACTTTTAATTGTTCTTTTGTATTAGCAAAACTATTTAGTAAGATTTCTTGATTTTGGAGTTTATATGTAAACGAAACCTTATTACCATCTATTATTGGAGTAGAAGTGATTTCACCACGAACATTTGCTGAGGGCTTTGGTTTAGGGGAATTCATATTATTGTTTTGTAGGTAACATATACTAGACGTAATACTTAGCGAAATAATACAAATCAATAAAAGGAGCCATTTTTTCTTTCCAACTAAAAAAATCATTAAAATGAGTAATATTAATATAAAGAATAAATTAAAACTGTTAAAAAAGACAATTGTTAGTATTTGTACAAAAATAATATAAGCCAGATAAATACTCATATTAATTTAATTTAGCGAATGACAATATACTGAGTTATTTTTTCAAGGGATTTTTTTCCGATTCCATTTACAGATTCTAATTGTTCTACTGAAGTAAATGGTCCGTTTATATCAATATAATCTAAAATATTTTTAGCTTTTGCTGGACCAACACCTGGAATTTTTTCCAATTCTGACTGTGATGCATGGTTTATATCAATCGTATCATTTTGTTTAGTTTCTTCTTCCTTTTTAGTAATTAGAGTTTGATCGGTTTCTTCACCAACAAACGGTACATAAATGACCATCTCGTCAATTATTTTTTCAGCTAAATTAACTTTATTAACATCAGCTTTTTCTTTAAATCCTCCCGCCAATCTAATCACGTCAAAAACACGTTCTCCTTCGTTACATCGGATTACACCTGGTTTTTGTATTGCACCTTTTACATCAACCATAAATACTTTCGAATTCACTGGCTTACTAACTTCTTTTTTCTGCTCATCGTTCTTTTTTACTATTTCTTCTTCAAGTGATTGCTTTGCAAAAACTACTTCATTTTTACGCTCAGTTTGATAAAAATTCACGACTAAAATACCGACAATTACGAGGCAAATCCAAACTAATTTATTATGAATTAACTTTTTCATTATTAGTCCTCCATTTTAACTTATATCATTATTTTCGACCTTGCTTCATATAGTGTAGGAGAGAATGTATGCAAAGGAAGGGATGTACTCATGAACGTAGGAATCATAGGTACAGGAAATATGGGCACCATTTTGCTCAATGGATTTATAAAATCAAATGCCGTGAAGCCCTCCGAATTAACTGTTACAAACCGTTCAATGTATAAAGCTTATGAGCTAAAAAATATATATCCTGATTTAAATGTTGTTGAGACAGCCAAAGAAGTAATTACGGCTTCAGAAATTGTATTAGTGTGTGTAAAACCTTTAGAAATTCAACCACTATTATCATCTTTACAAAAACATTTCACTAAAAAGCATTGTGTTATCTCGATCACTAGTCCGATTAATGTTGAACAATTAGAGGCGATATTACCATGTCAAGTTGCACGAGTTATTCCAAGTATTACGAATCAAGCTTTGAGTGGTGTAACTTTAGTCAATTTCGGGAAGAGGTGTACGGCCAAAAGTAAGGAACAAATAATCGAACTTTTTTCAAACATATCTAAGCCAGTCATGATTACAGAAGACATCACAAGAGTTTCATCAGACATCGCAAGCTGTGGACCCGCATTTTTTAGTTACTTGCTGCAAAAATTTATCGATGCGGCTGTTTGTCAAACCTCAATATCAAAAGAGCAGGCAACGATTTTAGCAGAAGAAATGATTATTGGTTTTGGAAAACTAATTGAACAAAAACATTTTACGCTTGAAACACTTCAAGAAAAGGTATGTGTAAAAGGTGGAATAACTGGTGAAGGTATTAAAGTATTAGAAGCACGAGTAGGAGATTTATTCGAAGAAATTTTTGAAAAAACACATGATAAGTTTGATAAGGAAATTGAGCGAGTAAAGGAACAATTTTGATTAACTTAAAAATGATTATACCGCTTTACTCCATTTGTAACAAAAATATAAAATACAATTTTGTACGACTAATAAAGTAAAAAAACCCTTTAAGAAAAGGAATTTTCTTAAAAGGGTTTTTTATTTTTTCATTGCTATAAAAAAGATTCGTTCAGAAGTATCATCTACAGCTTCATCGAAATCTGCTATGATTTCTTTCACTTCAAATCCAGTTTGATTTAACAATGATGTATACGTATTTATTGGAAATGTTCTTTGATTGTGATACTCTTCGAAGCGTTCATATAAATCACGATTTTCTTCTTTCATAAAGAAAACTAAATCATGTTCAACGCTTAATGGATGTTCCCCTTGCGTACAAGACCAGACTAAGCTTAACTCTGCATCATCAATAAAGAATGTCTCTTCACCAAAGATTTCTTCAATTTTATAAGGAGAATGGACATCAAATAAAAATAAACCATTATCTTTTAAGCTTTCATTTACTCTAATAAAGGTTTGTTTTACTTGATCTTCTGTTTCTAAATAATTAAGTGAATCACAGAAAATCGTTACACAATCTAATTGATTAAACCCTTCTAATTCCACCATATTTTGTTGAAAAAAAGGGATATTAACTTTTTCTAGCTCTGCTTTTGCCATTGCGACACTTAACATTTCCTCAGATAAATCAACCCCGCTAATTGAATAATTCAATTTTGCCAATGAGATGGGTAATGTACCTGTTCCACAACCAATATCTAAAATTGAAGGCTGAAGCATTTCATATTTTTGAAATACATCTTCTAGAAATTGAACCCATCTTTCATATGGGACATCATTCATTAATTGATCATACAAATACGCGAAGCGATTGTATGTCATGAAAGAAGCTCTCCGTAAACATCAAGAGAAGGTGCATCTCCCCAAAGTTTTTCTAAGTTGTAATAATTTCTTTCGTCACGATGGAAAATATGAACAACAACGTCACCGATGTCTACTAAAACCCAACGAGCTTCGTCAAATCCTTCTAAGCGTTTAACATCTAGACCATTTTGTTGAGCTTGATCTTTCACTTCTCTTGCAATAGCCTGAACTTGCTTATCTGAATTACCGTGACAAATAATGAAATAATCTGCAATCGCAGAGATCCCTTTCATATCTAATACGACTAAATCCTCGGCTTTTTTATCGTCAGCAGCATTTACAGCTAGCATCATTAATTCTTTTTCATTCATTCTTTTATTCCCCCTGGCTTTTAACTTGCTTTAATATTGAGTTATATGTTTTAACCGTTAATGGGTAGACTGTTTGTTCTTTATCAATCAAAAATGTAATTGTATTTTTTAATGCAAATAATAAAGCTCGATCTAAATCTTGATCCGCTAATTCACGAGCTTCCTCTACACCTGGAAAACTACGGTTAGGTTCAATATAATCTGCTACATATATTACTTTATCTAATAAATTCATCTCTTTATGACCACTTGTATGATATGTGATTGCTTGTAAAATCTCTTGATCATCAATTCCATATTCATGTTCAGTAAGATATGCACCAACAGGAGCATGCCATAATTCTTTATTGTACTTTAAAAGCTTTAATGAAAGTTTATTTTCTTCCATAATTGATTTTAAGTCCTTAATCGGCATGCACTTTGCGACATCATGGAAAATTGCAGCTAGTTCTGCTTTTTTTACATCCGCACCGTACTTTTCGGCTAGTCTAACTGCAGTTTCCATCACACCAATAGTATGTGTAAAACGCCCGTTCGTTAGTTTTTCTTTTACAAGTGAAAGTGCTTTTTGTTTATCCATTAATCCGCTTCTCCTCTAATTAACGGTATTTTCCATATTAAGGTAGTACGATTGTTTTATTTTCTTCAGACTCTTTATATAAAACAATTGTATGTCCAATTACTTGTACTAGTTCAGCGTTTGCACCTTCAGCTAGCTGATCTGCTACATCATAACGATCATCATCACAATTTTGAAGTATACTTACTTTTAAAAGTTCTCTTACTTCAAGCGCTTCTGAAATTTGCTTAACCATATTTTCATTAACTCCACCTTTACCTACTTGAAAAATAGGGTTTAAGTGATGAGCTTTCGAACGTAAAAATCTTTTTTGTTTACCTGTTAACATTTTGTTCCTCCAAGTTTTCTTTCTAATAATGAGTATGCATCAATCGTATTTGGAAAAATTCCCGTCCACTCTTGAAATGCTAATGCTCCTTGATAAATAAACATCGGTAATCCGTTTTGTATAGTCGCATTTCTTTCTTCAGCTTCTTTTAAGAATACTGTTTTAAATGGGCTATAAATTAGGTCCGATACAATTGCATCTGGTGATAAATTCGTTAGTGCTAATGGCGTACTATTTTCATTTGGCTTCATTCCAACAGAAGTTGTTTGAATGATAAGAGAAAAGTGACCTAAATGTTCTTCAGCATCTGAAATAGACATAATATTAACTTCATTCATCAGCTTACCATCTAGTAGATCTTCTGCTTTTTCTAACGTACGGTTAGTGACTGTAATATGCTTAACACCTAAGTGCAGTAAACTATAAAGAATTGCTCTAGCAGCACCGCCTGCACCGATGATTAAAATCTTTTCATCTTCAATCGGATTTTTCAAAACATAAGATAAGCCTCTACAATAACCGATTCCATCAGTATTTTTACCATAAAGTTTTCCATTTTTATTGATGACAGTATTAACTGCCCCAATTGCTTTTGCTAATGGATCAATTTCATCTAAGTACTGCATAATTTCTACTTTTAGTGGTGCTGTAACATTAAATCCTTTAACAGTTGAACGAAATTCTGTCATAACTGATTTTAATTCTGTTATCCCAACTTCTTTTGCAGAATACTGACCCGAAATATGATTAGAGCCAAACCATTCATTATGCATAGTTGGTGACATTGAATGACCAATCGGTTGACCGATTACATAATATTGGTCTTTCATTTCTCTTTAGCCCCCAATTTATTCTTATATAATAGAATTACGAAGAGTAACAGCTACACCTTTTGGTACATAAGCAACAATTATAGCACCTGGTTCATTCACTGTAATCCAACCTAACCCTGAATAAACTATATCAGTTTTAGCATCCTTTATCATAAATTCATGCTTCACTAATTTTGGAAGCTCCTCTATTTGTTCACCATATGGTGGAACTAATAATTCCCCAGCTTGTCTTTCATATAAATCATCAGCATTTTCTTGTTTAGTACGATGAATTGATAATTCGTTAGAGAAGTGACAAGTAAAAGAACGTCTTCCACCTTCTAAATAATCAAAACGAGCTAATCCACCAAAGAATAATGTTTGTCCTTCATTTAATTGATAAACCATAGGCTTAATTTCTTTTTTCGGTGTAATTATCTTTAAACCTTTTTTATCAACGAAATGAGCCATTTGATGGTGATTAATTATACCTGGTGTATCAATTAGATCACTCTGATCATCAAGTGGTATTTGAATCATATCAAGCGTTGTACCCGGAAAATGCGATGTTGTAATGATATTACTATTTTCTTCACTATAACGTTTAATCATCGTATTGATAAATGTTGATTTTCCAACATTTGTACAACCTACTACGTATACATCCTTACCTTCACGGTACTTCTCAATACTTTCAGCTAATTCGTCGATACCAGTGCCTTTTACTGCACTAATTAAATGAACACCTACAGGTTTAAGTCCCCAACGTTTTGCCGTTCCGCTCATCCATTGCGTAAGCTTATTTTTCTTAACTGACTTCGGAATTAAATCTGCCTTATTACCAACTAATAATATTTTGTTGTTTCCAACGAATCGATTAATTCCATTTAACCAGCTGCCAGAAAAATCAAAAACATCAACTACTTTAATAACAAGACAATCCTTAGAACCTATCCCATTTAAGATACGAATAAAGTCCGAATCAGTCAACTCTACATCTTGAATCTCATTATAGTTTTTTAAACGGAAACAACGTTGGCAAATAATCTCTTCTTTTTCTAATGAAGATGGAGGTGCATATCCAAGCTTGTCCTTATCCTCTGTTTGAATTTCAACTCCACAACCAATACATCTTACTTCTGTATTACTCACTTTTTATCCTCCCATTGTAACAATCCTTGCTTCCTTAAGGATGAAAGAATTCTACGTTCTACCATTCGATTAAATCTTGTCCAAATTCCATCTGTACTTGCAACCGGAACAACTAAAATTGTATGAATGCCTTGACGATTACCACCAAATACGTCTGTAAGCAATTGATCTCCAATCATCACGACTTCATTTGGTTTTAAATTCATTTGTTTATATGCTTTTTTATATGATGTAGCGAGTGGCTTACGTGCACGATGAATGAAAGGAATTCCTAAAGGATCACAAAACTTTCCAACACGCTCCGCATTGTTATTCGATACAACTGTAATTTTAATACCTGCATCATCCATGCTTTTGAACCATTTCGTTAGCTCTGGAGTTGCTAATGGTCGGTCCCACTCTACTAACGTATTATCTAAATCAGTAATAATCCCTTTTATTCCTAAGCCTTTTAAATGCTCAGGCGTAATTGCATAAACATTATTAACAGTTTCACTCGGTAAAAATTTATTAAACATAATTACACCTCAATATATTCTTAAAATCGTTCGACAAATAACTACAATCATTCTAACTGTGGATAAATCTTATACACATTATCCTTAGTCCAAGAACCTACCTTTTCAGAATATATAAACAAATTACCCACAACTTATCCACTTATTTCTGTGGATAAACGAACGATTGTTCTATTTTTAAAAATTTGATACATTAAGTTTAAGAAGAAATTCAAAAAACTTTTCTCACTCGGAGGTGAATGCCCAACCGGGCAAAAAATATGTACAAATTAAATGATGAGTTGTTACTTGAGTCCTACAAAAAAGCTCTAGGTTTACAGCTTGATCCTGCCTTCATTTATTTAATTGAAAAAGAAATTAAACGAAGAGGTCTAGATTACTATATAAAAAAAACATCTTAAACATTTTTATTATTTTCAATATATGCAAATAATACAAGTGAAATAAAAATACAAGCACTCTTTACAATAACAGAAAAAGAACCATCTTTCTATACGATGGCTCCCATTTCGTGAAAAAAAGTGCATACTTAGTGTAATTTACCAAGATTTTGACCAACTCTGATTGCTTGGCCAGATTGAAGTTGCAAATTTGGTGAAAAACTATTAGCTTCAAAAAGTAAAACAACGGTAGAACCGAAAGAAAAATACCCTACTTCTTCACCTTTTTTCAAACGCTTTTCTTTTTTGGTTACTACGATTGTGTTAACAAACATAGCACCAACTTTAATCATCGCAACATGTTTATTGTTTTCAGAGCATAATACTTCTGAAATAACTCGATAATTTTTTGAAAGTGGATCTTTACCATACGTTAATCCTGCTTTATTCACGGGATAAGATTTAGCACCTAATTCGAATTGTGATACAATTTCGCCTTCGATCGGGCTATGTATACGATGATAATGGCTAGGACTTAAATACAATACCATATAATAACCCTCATCATATTTATCTGCCATTTCCTTTGAACCTAACATCTCAATAATGCTATATGTCTTTCCCTTAACGACAAATTTAATATCCATTTCAATTTTCCCACTAGACTCTAACACACCATCTACCGGACAAGCTAATTCACTTTCACCAGCATGAATCGGTCTCGCATTTTGCTTTAATTCTCTAGTAAACAAGGCATGTAAAGTAGGAAAAACAGTCTCTTTACTTTCATCCATATTTAAATTAAACGCTTTAATATAAGGATTAATAAAAACCCTACTAAATCTAGAAGTAGCAAGCCTACGTAAAAGACCCGAAGTAAAACGATTATTCGTTAACTCTATAAACAAACGATAAAAACTCTGTTTCATCAATGTACTCCTAACTAAAATTATATATATAAATTTATAACATATTATTCCAAAACTAACAAAACACTAAATGATCTTTCTGTCGTTGCTATAAATTGTTTATTCTTCTAATATAACTTGTACTCTCTACTTCTTTAATCCTTATCTAATGATCCTACCATTGCTACCCTTTACCTAAAACACTTAGAATCCCTTAATCTACTTGTCACTAACTGTTCACCAAGATTTCACACTGAGTTCACATTAAGCTGATACAATTACTGATGTAATATACATTAGGAGGTTGCCTATGTTGAAAGATCAAAGCTTAGGTGAATGGACTAACACACTTTTAATATATAAATTTGCGTTAGATGAAATCAATACTAAAATTAGAATTTTAAATGAAGAATTTACTTTAACTCATAATCATAATCCAATCGAACACGTAAAATCACGATTGAAAAAACCTGACAGTATAATAGAAAAACTTGAGCGAAAAGGTTTAGAACTAACTCAATATAATTTGGAAAATTATATGAGTGATATAGCTGGAGTGCGTATTAGTTGTTCATTTATTAGTGATATTTATATGATCTATGAACTATTAAAACAACAAGACGATATTCATATAATAGAAATAAAAGATTATATAAAAAACCCAAAACCAAATGGCTATAAAAGCTTTCATATGATTATTGAAATTCCAATTTTCCTTGCTTCTGAAACGAAGAGAGTAAAAGTAGAAATCCAAATTAGAACAGTTGCCATGGATTTCTGGGCAAGCCTCGAACACAAGATTTTTTATAAATACAATAAAAAGGTCCCAAAAGCAATTATAGAAAGCTTGAATGAAGCTTCCGCAACAGTAAATTCTTTGGACTATAAAATGGAAATGATTAGAGACCAGGTTGAACAGTTGAATTGATTTGGGCAGATTTTTAAAGTCTTAGAAGATAAAAATTTTACTATCTCCCATTTCATTCCTGTAAACCCGAATAGTAAATTAGTATTGAAGAAACAAGGTATATTAACATACCTTGTTTTTAGTGTGTTGAAATATATTGTAGTCAATATAAAAAATACGAACAATAAATAATTTACGATGAAATTGCATTATTTTTATATATGATGATTTTCTATCGTATCTACCTGAAAGACAATTGAATGATAGTATATTTTTTTAACAAACTTGCAAAAATTCAACATAATTAACATCGTTATAATTAAAATATCTTTTTTGAGGGTCACTATTAATAATGATTTGTAAGTCGTGGGTTATCTATCACTTACAATTAGATTAATACAGGGAAATTCATTCGTTTAATAGACTAATCTATTGTTTTTAAGATTATTCTTTTTTATTAAGAAGTTGATTGGAACGAAAGGGTGATCGACTCCTATGGGATTAGCGGGAAGGCTGAGACCCCACAGGCGGAGCCGAGGAGGCTCAGGTCTCGCCCCATGGAAAGCGAGCACCCTGTAGTGGAAATCATAGCACACAACTATTTATAAGAGCTAAAATTAATTGACAAAGTTCCTTTTTAACAGCATGAAAACAAGGTATATTAACATCCCTTGTTTTTTATTTTATAATTTCAAATACTGTTTCAGCTATCATATAATGCACTCATTCTTTCATATATTAAATAACAAAGATTTTAAAAGAATTAGACTCATCTATTCTATTTCTAGTTCTTTCAGCTTTAAATTTAAGATAAAATAGGATATGTTAATATAAATGTAAATAAGAAAGTTTATGAACATAGATCAAAAAATTGGAGGAGCCGATTTGGATAATGAATTAAACTATAAAACAATCATTCCAGAAAATATTCCGAATGAACGTAAGTCCGCCTTAAAAACACTTGCCTACTATTTTTTAATATTTATTGTAGGTTTGAACTTACTAATCCTGATTGCTTCAATATGGGGTATGATTTTTGTTAGTGTTGCGGATATAAACCTTACTGAAAAACAATTTGATAATCTTATAAATACCGTTTCAATTTATTCGGATTCCATTTTTGGTGTCCTCAGCTTATTATGGCTCTATTATTATACGAAGAAAAAAGGACTTCTAACTTTAAGACGAATAAATATAACTGTAATTGACGTTGTTATCGTTTTAGGAGCATATGTGGTTCTTATGGCTTCCTCACAGCTTCTTGATGTTATTTTTCAACATTTCAATTATTCAATTGCTACGCCTGATAACCAAAAAGCAGTGGAAGGCTTATTGCGAACTAATCCAATCCTTATGATTATATCTGCGGTTATTCTTGCACCAATTAAAGAAGAATGGATTACACGTAAGTTAATTATTGGATCAATTTTTAAAAACTCGCCGATTATTGGTTTAATTGTAAGTTCATTTGGGTTTGGTTTATTGCATATGCTTGCTGGTTTTTCAATCTATGCATTACTATCTTATTCTTTAGCTGGTTTAATTTTTGGTATTATCTATATCAAAACAAAAAAAATCGAAGTTACAATTTTTGCCCATTTTTTAAATAACTTAGTTTCAATTATTGCTTTTTTTATTGTAAACTAACAAAAAAAACGCTCCTAGGGGCGTTTTTATAATGTATTTATGAGGTGTATAATGAGTTATTTATTGATACTAATTGGAGGATTTTTTGGAGCAATTCTTCGTTACCTAATAGGTCTATCAATCCATCCACTTTCAAATGGATTTCCAATTCAAACATTTTTAATTAATATAATTGGATGCTTCTTTTTAGGTTTCTTTTTGCCGATGGCTAAAGTTAAAATAAAACCTGAATATACATTACTAATCGGAACTGGATTTACTGGAGCATTTACTACATTCTCTACTTTTTCACTTGAAAATGTAGCTCTGATGGATGCAAAAAAATTGCTAGTAAGTCTAGTCTATATCATCTCAAGTTTAGTGATCGGAATAAGTTTGGCGTATCTTGGTTTTAAAGCGGCTGAGAAATTCAATAAAGTAAAAGGAGAAACCTCATCATGATTGTTATTGTTGGAATAGGTGGGGGAATCGGAGCAATTTTTCGCTATGCCCTTGGAAACTTTGTTAATAAAAAAGTTAAAACAAATTTTCCTTTTGGAACTTTCGTTATAAACATACTTGGATCGTTTATTTTAGGTTTTATCAACCATTTATACCTCGATAAATCGCTTTCTACTACAATGTGGCTGTTTATTGGTGTAGGAATATTAGGTGGGTTTACAACCTTTTCTACTTTTGGATACGAATCAATTCAATTACTGGTTGCAAAAAAGTATAAAACTGCATTATCTTATATCATTTTATCTACTATTATTAGTATTTGTAGTGCATATATCGGTTTTCATATTTTTAGATGAACCGAGAAATTAGATCTAAAAAAAACCTCTGTTCCCAGAGGTTTTTTATTTTTTCAATTTTATCAACCAAAATCTAATGTTTTACCGGTCTCTGCATATGTTTTTACATTACTTAAAATCATTGGCCAGGTTGATTTTGTATTTTCATATGAAGGGTGATTTTCTGGCCATTGGTCGTTAACTAGTGTTAATTTTGTACATTCACCCATCTCTTCAAGTGTAAGTGTAATTTTAGTTTCTAATTCAGCATGATTTTCACGGTAAACTGGACCTGCATGTTCTGTATAACTCATCATTTTATGAGGTTCAAATGCTAGAATTTTCCCATAAACATGCACTGTATGTTCTCCCGCTTCTCCTGGTCCAATATATTCATACTGTGCTCCGACTTCAAATGTTGATTTTAAAATACAACCAAAAAAGATAGCTTTAGTTCCTTCTGGCGAAACAAATATGTTCCACACCTCTTCAGGTTTAGCCCCAATATAAAACTCATACTTAAGATCTTCCATTTTCTCATCCTCCATTTGTTTTATGTGTAGAATGATGAAATTGATTCTAGATGATACTTCCATTATATACCAAAAGTAGATCAACTACTGATTTCATTTGTTTTCATGAATTTTTATATTAAAATTAAATCATACGAAATTTATTTATAGCTAAAAACAATTTTTAATGCGGGGTGACAAGATGAATTTAACTTATGAAGTAATTGACGAGGATCAAATTGGATTATGTAGAGATTTATGTAATGAATTAATGACATTTCAGAAGTCAAAAGCGAAGATCAAACCAGAGTTATTTGATAGTATGAATTTTGATACACGTATGGTTCCTTCAGTAAAAAAAGCTATACATAATTATATTGTTATCGTGAAAGATGGAGATCAAATCGTTGGTTATGTTTATTCAAATATTTCTCCAAAAGAAGTATATGTAAGCGAATTTGCAACTTTTTTTGACCTTTCTTCAGTCCATAAAAAGAATGTAGGATGTTTATCTCAATTTTACATTAAAGAAGAATATAGAAAATATGGAGTAGGCTCTGTACTATTCAAAATGTCAATGAACTGGCTAAAACAATTTGAAGATGTAGAGGATTATTTTATCTATGTTTCAAATGGTAATGAAGACGCTCTAGATTTCTATAAACGTAAGGGATTCTCTGTTAGCCATACCATATTAGATGGTTTTATAACAGTTTTAAGAAGTAACGATCAATTTCAAACAATATAAGAAAAGTATAAAATAAAGGGGTGTCTCAAAAGATCTTTCGAGACACCCCTTCTAATTTATTTACTATTAAAATGCCCAGTTACCATTTCTCATGATTGGTTCAACTGTACCATCTTCTTTAATACCATCGATATTTAATTCCGCTGATCCGATCATGAAATCAACGTGAGTTAAACTTTGGTTGATTCCTAATTTTTCTTGCTCTTCTGAAGGTAATTTTTCTCCATCCTTCATATTGTTTGGATATGCTTTACCTAAAGCTAAGTGGCAAGAAGCATTTTCATCATATAATGTGTTGAAGAAAATTAAACCTGTATTTGAAATTGGTGAATCATGTGGTACTAATGCTACTTCACCTAGACGGCGAGCACCTTCATCAGTATCTAATAAGTGTTGTAAAGTATCATAGCCTTTTTCAGCTGTAAAATCGACAACTTTACCATCTTTAAATGTTAAAGAGAAGTTCTCAATTAGATTTCCACCGTAATTTAATGGTAAAGTTGCTTTAACAGTACCATTTACGCCATGGCTATGTGGCATAGAGAATACTTCTTCAGTTGGAATATTAGGATTAAACCATTTTCCATCTTCACTGTTCGCTCCGCCACCTTTCCATACATGATTATCTACTAAATCAAGTTTTAAATCAGTACCAGGTGCTGTGTAATGTAATGTTTTGTAACGTTTGTCATTTAATTGAACAACTTTTTCTTGTAAGAAATCGTTGTGTTTAACCCAAGCTTCAACTGGATTTTCATTGTCTACTCGGCAAATTTTGAATACTGAGTCCCAAAGTAATTCCATCGCTTTATCAATTGGTTCATTTGGATAAACTTTTTCAGCCCATTCAACACATGGAATAGCTACGATTGACCATCGAATTCTATCAGCCATCATGTATTCACGATAATTATGTAGTGCTTTGCTAGCTGTTTTATTAAAAGTTGCAATACGTTTTGGATCGATCCCTTTTAATAATTCTGGATTTGGTGAAATTACTGATAAAACAGCACCACCATTTTCAGCTAATTCTTCCATAGCTGTTACTTTCCAGCCTGGGAATTCTCCAAAAACTTCTTCAGGAGCTAGTTCATATTTAGTACGAGTAATTACATCATCATTCCAATCAATGTTTACATTTTTTGCTCCAGCTTCATAAGCGAATCTTACAACTTTACGAACGAATTCTGCAGCTCCGATTGGCGCATTTATTTGTAATGTTTGTCCTGATACGATATTAACACCACTTTTTACCGCAAGTTCAGCATATTTTTCTAATGATTTTTCAAACTGAGACATTGATATCCCTCCATGTTTAACGATTTAAAAACCTAACCTACTAAATTATAATATAAAGTTCAGAAAATTGGTACATAAAAGAGACTGACTATTCATTTTTATTTGAAATGTCAGAGAGACTTTGGCAGACTAGTTAATTACTTGATCTCGTTGTCGCTCTTTAAACAAAAAAAGCACCCTCAAAAAGTGCTTTTTTGTTTAAATAAGTCTAAAATTTTTTATGAAACAATGTACGTTTCATAACCATTAACATTTAGGAATTTTTCAGCTTTCTCTCTGTCATTTTCTGTTTGAAGACTTATTCTTAGTACACCTGGTAACCCTTCACGTGATTCTATGATCCTTAGATTCGTAATGCTTACTTGATGAATCGATAAGATGGTCGTGATGTTAGCAAGCTCACCGACTCGATCTAAAACGTCTACATACAAATCAAAATAACTTGGGATGGCGCCATTTGCTTTTGCTGGCATGTTGTCTCTAAAATCTTTTGATTCCTTGAAATAATGAAAGATATCTTCTTTATCCTGGCTTTCAACAAGCTGATACATTTGTTTCATATCATCAATCCAATTCGAAATTAATGAAAGCAATGTATCCTTATTTTGAATCACAATATCTGTCCACATTTTTGGGCTGCTTGATGCAATCCTAGTAATATCCCTAAACCCTCCGGCAGCTAAAGCTGTTACTAAAGGCTCGTCCTTCGAGTAAGTTTTAACTTGCTTTACAAGATTAGATGCAATGAGGTGTGGAAAATGGCTTACCACTCCGGTGATTTGATCATGTGTTTCTTCATCAATTACAACAAAATGTGAACCTGTTCCTTTAAGCCATTCTTTTAATTCATCAATTTGATCATTTTTAGTATTTTCACTTGGTGTCAAAGTAAAATATGCATTTTCAAATAAATGAACTTTTGCACTCTCGATGCCAGTTTTATGGGAGCCTGCCATTGGATGACCTCCAATAAAGCAATAACCTTTATCTGTAAGAGTCTTTGAATGCCTCATAATTTCACTTTTCGTACTACCTACATCAGTTAATATGACATCATCTTTGAGTTCATATTCACTTAACATATGTATATATTTTATTGACTCCTCTACAGGACAAGAAAAAATGATTAGATGAGCCTTCTCGGCACAGTCTTTAAGCTGTACCGAGATTTCATCTAAAACTTGAATTCTCTTACCAATTTCAAGTTGTTTTTCGTTTATATCATATCCAATTATATTTACATCATGAACTTTTTTTATTGCCAAGGCAATTGAGCCTCCGATTAATCCTGTGCCAATTAAAAGGACGTTCTTTTTCAAGGCATTCACCGCCTATCCTTCATTAAGTAATATTATTTATGATTGTAGTTTTGCACGGAAGTCTTTTAACTCAAACATAAATTCTTCAAATTGTGGGATATTCATTTGTTGAGCTGAATCTGATAACGCAACTGCTGGATCTGGATGTACTTCAGCCATTATTGCATCTGCTCCAATTGCTAATGCTGCTTTTGCTGTCGGTAATAGTAAGTCTTTACGACCTGTAGAATGTGTAACATCTACTACAACAGGTAAATGTGTTTCTTTCTTTAGAATAGGTACTGCTGAGATATCTAATGTATTTCTTGTAGCTTTCTCGTAAGTACGAATTCCTCTTTCACAAAGAATAATTTGGTCATTTCCTTGTGAAATAATGTATTCTGCTGCATTAATAAATTCTTCAATTGTTGCTGACAGTCCACGTTTTAATAATACTGGTTTATTTACTTGACCAACTGTTCTCAGTAAATCAAAGTTTTGCATATTACGTGCACCAATTTGAATTACATCAACGTATTCTAAAGATCTTTCAACATCATTTGGATTTAGAATTTCACTTATTACTGCTAAATCAAATTCATTTGCTACTTCTCTTAAAATTTGTAGCCCTTCGTATCCAAGTCCTTGGAAATCGTATGGAGAAGTTCTAGGTTTAAATGCACCGCCTCGCATCATTGTTAAACCTTGTTGTTTCATAGCTTGTGCCACTGCACGTACTTGTTCATAGCTTTCAACTGCACATGGACCCATAATAAATGATTGAGAACCATCACCAAGGACAATATCATTTTTCACTTTTACAATTGTATTGTCAGGCTTTTTCTTTCTTGAAACTAAAAGAGCTTTTCTGTGATCATCCTCTTGTAACTCTAAGCTTGCCTGGAAGATCGTCTTGAAAATATGTTGTAAAGTAGAAGTTTCAAATGGACCTTCATTTACATTTGCAATCATATCTAATACTTCACGCTCACGAACTGGATCGAAACGCTTAATACCATGTTTAATCTTTTGCTGACCAATTTCTTGAACAACTTTTCCACGCTCGTTTAATAATTCAACGATTTTTAAATTAATCTCATCAACCTTATCACGTAATTGCACTAACTCATTATTTGTACTCATTTCTTTTTCCTCCTCAAATTTTAAATGTCTATTCCAATACCACTTCTTTTATCAAGAAGTAAGTATGTAAAAAATGAAAACAAAAAGTCCCTACTGAATAAACAGTAGGGACGAATTATTTAATCGCGGTACCACCCTAGTTGTGAACAAAAACTCTGTTCACCACCTTCATTTTGTTAACGATCAAAATGACCGTTTCTATTTTCATTAAATGAAATAGAAATTGCTCCAAGAATGTAATTCAGCATACCTTATGTACTGACTCGCAGCTTCCGTCAGCTCTCTTAAACAGGGAAGTTATGCCTACTGTGCCCTTATCAACGCAAATATATTTAATTGTCAAAAGATTCATTAAAAAAGTTATTAATGAGGATTATAAAGCACTTTTAAATAGACTGTCAATGCATTTTTTTTCTAGAATATGTAACGATTTTAAAAAAGATACATCGTTATTGGAATGGTAGCGCTTACTATTTTCAACATTTTTTTTATACTGCTTACATTTTTTTTATGGTACAGACACACAGAATTTGTACATTACATAAATATATAAATAACAACTAACCTTACCTTCCTTAGGAGTGATTATATGCCTGGTCTATTTACCGCCTTAAGTCTTTTCTTAAAAGAAGTGTTTGTGTTTGTTTCCTATGTTAAAAATAATGCCTTCCCTCAACCTCTTTCACAAGCTGAAGAAACGCTCTATTTAAATCGTATGGCAAATGGAGATGGAGAAGCACGGAATTTATTAATTGAACATAATTTAAGGCTCGTTGCTCACATCGTCAAAAAATTTGAAAATACCGGAGAAGATGCGGAAGATTTAATTTCGATTGGCACAATAGGTTTAATAAAGGCAATTGAGAGCTTTGTTCAAGGTAAAGGAACTAAATTAGCCACATATGCTGCTAGATGTATTGAAAACGAAATACTTATGCATTTACGTGCTTTAAAGAAAACAAAAAAAGATGTCTCCCTTCATGATCCAATAGGTCAGGATAAAGAAGGCAATGAAATTTCACTTTTAGACATATTAAAAACTGAGACAGAAGATGTAGTTGATCAAATTCAACTTAATATGGAATTAGAAAAAATCAAGCAATATATTAAGATTCTAGACGACCGTGAAAAAGATGTAATTATTCAGCGCTTTGGTATTGATATGGATAAGGAACTAACTCAACGTGAAATCGCAAAGAAATTAGGTATCTCAAGAAGTTATGTTTCGAGAATTGAAAAACGTGCATTAATGAAAATGTACCACGAGTTTTTAAGAGCTGAAAAAGAAAAGAAAAAAGATAAAAAATAAACCACTAAAGATGAATATGACCTCCAATTGTTAGTCAGATCTAACAATTGGAGTGAATTCATTTTTAGTGGTTTTATGCTTGCTCTTCTTTTTGCATTTTGCGTTTAAAATAATTGGATGTCAGAAAGAAACCTAATGCAAAAATCAGCATTGTAAAAACGATACTTTCGACTATTAATATTTTATGTTGGGTTAATCCGTCCTTTGGAAGGAGAGTCCCGATATAGAAAAAAGTAGCCAATGCTGTTGTTATTGCTCCAAATGTTTTAAAATCGTTAATTTTCGCCTGTAGCTTTTTTAAATTCACGAATACTACACCTTCCCTTCTTGTTGACTTAATAACTTTAACATACTTTATACAAAAAAAGTGAAGGTAATTAAAGGCAGTATATGTAGAGATTAGTAAGTACAATTTGTCAAGGAGTTAATTATTGTCTTGTTGATTTTTGCGTTATGCTTTATCACTAAAACTATATTGCTAAAATATTACCAGTATCTATTTCAACACAAAGAAGAAAGGAATTATTTTAAATCCCTTTCTCTTTCAAATGCGTATACTATCACATATTCTTAAGTTATTTTAGACCATTCTTAATAAACTCAATCGTACGTTCAGTTTCCTGTTCTTCGTTCCAAAAAGGTGTATTTTCTAGGACAATTGAAGAGATAACTAGACCAACTACTGTTGAGATAATTAGTCTTAGTACTGTCGGTATCGGTAGTTCTTTTATTTGCCCTTTATCGATAAACGATTGTAATACAGTGGCTACTTTAGGGTACATTTTATCTTTAAAGAGTCTTTTTAGCTCTTCTTGCATATCGTCTTGGAATGGCATTTCTTGTATGATTATTTTTACAACTGCCTTATTTTTCTTTGCAAATTCCATACGATTTTTAATAAGCGCATTAAGAAAATCTTCAAATGTTTCGTACTCTAAATGAAATACTGCTTTAGAAAAACGATCCATTTCAAAAGGAGCAATTGTTTTTACTAATGTCGGTTTAATAATACTTTTTAATAAATCCTTTTTTGTTTTAAAGTAACGAAAAATAGTACCTTCAGCAACATTTGCTTTTTTGGCAATTTCATTGGTAGATGTACTAACGAATCCTTTTTCTGCAAAAATTTCAATAGCAGCTTCAAGGATTTTTATTTCTTTTTCATTCATTTCTTGTAATTTTTCTTCTGGAAAAAACTCTTCTAATTTAATTGGTAACACTCCTTAAATTGAACGCTGTTTCTTTAATGCAACTATATTTAAAGAAATAAATAATATTGAAAATCCAAGTAGGATTAATAATTGATATACAACATCAGAAAGTGACTGCCCTTTTATCATAATTCCTCTAAGAGCTTCTGCTCCATATGTCAGTGGTAAAATACCCCCGATAAATTTGAACCAATTGGGTAAAAATGCCGTTGAGAAAATACCTGAAAAAAGTATTTGCGGAACAGCAATAACTGGAATAAATTGTACAACCTGAAATTCATTATTTGCATATGCCGATAACAGCATACCAAGTGTAAGAGCAGTTAAAGATAATAGAATATTAACTACACAGACTTCCCATGCACTTCCTACATTATACATATCTAATACACTGATTGAAAAGACTGTTATGATGATTGATTGGATTAAAGCAAAAAATCCAAAGCCTAAAATATAACCAACAACAATTTCCCATCTTTTGACTGGTGTAACGAGTAATCTTTCAAGTGTTGTTGTTAATCTTTCCCTTACAAATGAAATACCTGATAAGATAAAAACAAATAAGAACGAGAAAAATCCAATAAAAATTGGTCCAATTGAATCAAATGATTCCATATTTTTGCTACCATAAATTGGGTCCATTACTATTTTAAGATTAGAAGGGGTATTTTCCTTAACTGCCGATTGAATTGCATCCATTACTGCAGTTGATCTTGCTTTATCTGTCCCTTCAAACTGTACAACTATTTCTCCTGATTTGAACAAAACAGCTCCGTCAAGATCCATATTTTTCAATTTATCTTCAATGTCTGAAGGATTTACATTTTTTACTTTCGCATAATCTTTTACAATTTGCTCAAATGCTGGAGGCGCATCTACTAGTGCTAAAGTTGGTTTTGTGTCATCTTGTTTTAAGATATAAGAAAATAAAAACAATAATACGATAGGAGCAACAAAAATCATTGCAAGGGATCTTCTATCTTTTAAAAATTGTTTTATTATACGTTTAGAAATAGCAAAGACTCTCATGAGCTCACCTCAGTATTAAAATATAGGTCTTCGATTTTGCCTGTTTTTGATTGCGAGATTAAAATTTCAGTAGTATCTAAAGCGATTAATTCACCTTCTCTAATTAATCCGATTCGTTCACATTTTTCAGCTTCTTCCATGATATGAGTTGTAATAATTATTGTAGTACCTTGTTTTTTCATCTCAAAAAATTGATTCCAAATTTGCTTTCTTAGAACTGGATCAATTCCAACTGTCGGTTCATCAAGGATTAATAATGTAGGTTTATGAAGGATTGAAATTGCAAGAGAAAGTCGTTTTTTCATTCCACCAGAATATTGATTAACTTGCTTGTTTAATGAGTCCTCTAACCCAACGATTTGGGCTACTTCTTGAATTCTTGATTTAAGTTCTTTACCTTTTAGATTATATAGGGCACCAAAGAAACTTAAATTATCAGCACCCGTTAAATCGCTATATAAAGCGTCAGATTGTCCCATATAGCCTATTGAAGGAAGGACTGTGAAATTAGGCATTTCATTATTGTAAACTAATACTTCGCCATTTGAACTTTTATCGATCCCAGCAATTAATTTTATTAAAGTTGTTTTACCAGAACCTGATGGACCTAAAATCCCAAATATCTCTCTTTCTTGAATGCTCATTGAAATATTTTTTAGCACAGCTCTTTTTCCAAATAAACGGTCAACATTTTGGATTTGAACAACATTGCTCATCTTATTCCTCCGTTCAAGTCTATTTCTTTTAAAGTACACCATAATGAGTGAGTACTCACTTTATATCTTTATCTTAATCCACTTTTTATTGCCAGTCAACAAAAAGTGAGTACTCACTCAATTGTATTTTAATAAAAAAAGAAAGATGACTATAAGACATCTTTCTTTAAACAATTTATAACGCTTTAATCATTTCCTCAACCATTAATGTAGAATTAACAGCAGCAGTATGAATGAATTGATCAAATGAAATATTTGATTCTTTCCCTGCAATATCAGACAATGCTCTTGTTACAACAAATGGTACTTTAAAAGCATAACAAACTTGTGCGATTGCAGCTGCTTCCATCTCTACAGCATACAGATCACCAAATTTCTCTTTTACAAAGTCAACTCTTACTGGATCGTTCATAAATGAATCACCAGTTACGATTAATCCTTCAACAACTTGGATACCATTAATTTTTTCAGCGCATTTTTTAGCGATAGACTTTAATTTATCATCAGAAGGGAATGCAGCTGGCATACCTGGAACTTGTCCATATTCATAATTGAATGCGGTAACGTCTACGTCATGATGACGCACCTCAGTTGAGATAACAACGTCCCCAACATTTAAATCCGTATGGAGTCCACCTGCAGATCCTGTGTTAATAACAACATCTGGCTGGTATTTTTCTAAAAGAATTGCTGTTGCCATTGCTGCATTAACTTTACCAATGCCAGACTTTAATAAAATTACTTCTTTTCCTTCGTATGTACCTATGTTATATTCTGAACCCGCAACTTCTTCTTTTCTTACATTGTCTAATTTATCGCGTAATACATGTACTTCTTCTTCCATTGCTCCAATAATAGCTATTTTCATTCTTTTAATTACCTACTTTCTCTTTCAAACTTTAATTATTTTACCATATAGCGACATATCATTCATCTTTAAGAATACGTACAACAAAAAACACTTTAATTCTTAAAAAGAAGGACATTCTTTTACTTTACCGGAGCTAGCTTACTATGTGGCGTAAGCTTACCATTTCTCCTGTAGGGCCTAAAAACTTCATTCCCTCGTTTAATACTTTAACTCATTTACTTCTTGTACCAAAATAGGTAGCCAGCCTTCTTTTACAACCCAGTGTAAGTATACGACATATTTATAGCTTAAGTCGTTTGTGGCAACGTATACTTTTATACTTTGTTGATCGAATCCTTGTTCAATATGCCAAACTGAATAATCTTCTTTTGTTAAAGAAATCGCATTTGATACTGCTTCTTCCATTTCATAAAAATCCTGAGACTTATGACTATAGTGAACTGTATGAGGTTCAATTTGTCTTGTTTTGTTAGGTGTCCATTCTTTTACAGTCGATTCTATAATATTTTCATCGTTTATTGAATCTTTAATGATCTCATTTACTTTTTCACGATATTTCGCTTGATATGGATTCGGTATATCAGTCATTTGCTTTGGTTCTTGAGCAATCGTAGTAATCTTAGCTTTTGCCGTATTAGGCTCTATCTTTTGTTGGTTAACAATCGGTAAAGCTATTTTTATCCCTAAATAGATGATTCCAAAAAGAAGTGGAATAAGTAATATTCTGTAAAAATAATTCCCACTTCGTACTCGTCTTAATTTTTGGACCCTTTTGTTTGGTTCAATCGAAGACATTGACAAAATCCTCCAAAAACAACTAATTTTTCCCTATTTTAACATAGAGTTAATTAATTAAAAAAGCTATTTTGTGTGGTTTTTATCAAAGTTATAGATAGATTTTATTAAACTTGTAACTGTGTCAGAAGTAGATGTAACTTCGTTTGAAACATTTAAACTAACTACAGCGAATGCATATCTTGGCTGATCATATGGAAAATACCCTGCAAACCATTTGTTTTGTTCGACTATTTTACCATCAACTACTTTTGTTTCAGCTGTACCACTTTTCCCTGCTAAAGTGTAAGGTAAACTAGTATATCGATTTCCTGTTCCTTTCGCATCCGTAACGACACCACGAAGTAACTCTCTTAATTGTTGCATTGAATCCGGAGCTAAATAATCATCTACTAATGTCTGTTCTGGAAATTTAAACATTTCTGTACCATTTTTATATAATACAGAATCGACTACTTTTACTTGTTTTGGGCTACCACCTCTTGCAATTGTAGCCATCATATTAGCTACGGCTAAAGGGGATACTTTTACATCCTGTTGCCCAATGGAAGTATTTAAGAGCTTATCACTTAAATAGTTTCCTACAAAATAAGTTGGTTTCCCTTCGTTTTGAAATTGACTAAAACTAGACTCATGATAGACAGATCCTGTCCATCCTACTGGACCATCTAAACCTAGCTTTTTGGCATATGTTTGAAACATATCTTTATTTTTTAAAGTTAATTGTTTACCTAATTGACCAAATGTGTAATTACAACTTTCATAGAAACTTTGTTGAAAAGTTAAATTTCCTTTACGCTTTTTCTCTTCATCTTCGTATTTACCAACTAGATTATTATTACAATTATACACTTGATTTTCTTTCACAATTCCTTGATCTATTGCGGCAGCCGCTACAACTGTTTTAAAGACAGAACCTGGTGTACTAGCTAATAGTGCATAATTAGTCGCCGTATTATCATTCGAAGAAAATAGTTTTTGGAAATTCATATTTGGTCGGCTAACCATTGCTAATAAATTGTTAGTCTTTACGTCAATTAACACTGCTGCACCTTTTTGAAGTTTAGCTTGATCAACAGCCTGTTCTAATATTTGTTGTAAATCTTTATCTAATGTAGTTGAAAGGGAAACTGGATAAAATGGATTACTAGGTTTCGCATATTTTACTTCATTTCCAAACATCGGTTTACCTAAATTATCTACGTGAAGCATTAAATTAGATGTGCCATCAGATTTTAAGAAATCTTCAAACTGAGCCTCTAAGCCAATTACCCCAAATTCTTTAGGTTTATAATCTCGATCACTTTCATACTGTTTTTCATATTGTTCTTTATTTTCTCTAGCTATTCCAATTAGGTGTTCTGCCAATTGTTTATCGTCTTTGTCTTGAGACAACATGGAAATAAGTCCAGAAACATGTAAATTATTTATTTCATCAATTTGTTCCGATGATAATGTTTTTGTCATTCCTTCTAATGTAAAAGGTTCTTTTTTACCGTTAAACTGATTTTTAATAGCTGCAACCGGTACTCCTGTAATCGACGATAATTTATCAATCGGCCAATCGATTGTTTTTAAAAATGGAAATAAAATAACTTTTGGAGTGTAAGCTGCACTTAATAATTTTCCATTTCGGTCAAGTATTTTTCCACGTCCATTATCAATCCGAAACTGAAATGTTCTTTGAGCAACACTTCGTTCGATTAGATTTACCTTTTGTGGGCCAAAATTCTTTTGATGTAGTACACTAATATCTAAACATCTGTATACGATTAAAGAAAAAAGTAACGAAATTATAATTAATATGGCTTTTATCCGTCTATGCATATAAAAAACACCTCATCTACAGTGTAGACGGGGTGTTCTTTTTTCAAACAATTAAATTGTTAAACAAATCAAATTATTTAACAGCAAGAATTCTTACTTGCATATCTCCACCTGGAGTATTAACTGTCACTTCTTCACCAACAGTTTTGCCTAATAAGCTTTTTGCGATTGGAGAATCATTTGAAATTTTACCTTCAAATGGATCAGCCTCAGCACTACCTACAATTGTGTAAGTTTCTTCGTCACCAGCTGGCAATTCTAAGAAAGTTACAGATTTACCTAAAGTTACTGTATCTGATGCATCATTATTTTCAGTAATAATTTCAGCATTACGGATCATATTTTCTAAAGTTGTAATACGACCTTCAACAAATGCTTGTTCATCTTTTGCAGCATCGTATTCAGAGTTCTCTGAAAGGTCACCAAAGCTACGAGCAATTTTAATACGCTCTACTACTTCAGCACGCTTTACTGTTTTTAAGTTTTCTAATTCTTGTTCTAATTTTTGTTTCCCAGCTAAAGTCATAGGGAATTTTTTTTCGTTAGCCATTTTGTACACTCCTTTTAGTATCCACCGTTTCTTTTATGTAGAACTTCTAAATATATGTTTATACAATGTAGTTGTACAAACAGTGTATGAGAATAATTTATGAAACATTCAACTTATGAAAACGCATTCTTTTATATAGAAAGATGAAGAAGTTAGTGCTTCTCCATCTTTCCAAAATTATATTTAGGAATTATTCTCTCATATGAACGTATTATAATACACTTACTCTTTCAAGTATAGTCTGAATTTTTGTAGCCATTAAATCAATAGCCACAAAGTTCTGACCGCCTTCTGGTATGATAATATCTGCGAATTTCTTAGATGGTTCACAGAATTGATTATGCATAGGGCGTACAACATTTACATATTGATCTACCACAGAATCAACTGTTCTTCCACGTTCTTTTATATCTCGTTGTATTCGACGAAGTATTCGTAAGTCAGCATCCGTATCTACAAATATCTTTATATCCATTAAGTCACGTAAACGCTCGTCTTCTAGTACTAGAATACCTTCTAAAATTATAACTTCTTTTGGTTCTACAGGGATTGTTTCTGAAGATCTTGTATGAATTGTATAGTCATATACAGGTTTTTCAATTGCTTTGTATTGCAATAAATCTTTTATATGCTCAATAAACAAATCATTATCAAATGCTAATGGATGGTCATAATTTGTTTTCAATCTTTCTTCCATTGGTAAATGCGTTTGATCTCTATAATAAGAATCTTGCTGAATCATTAAAATTGAATGACCTTTAAATTGATCATAAATTGCTTTTGTTACAGAAGTTTTACCAGAGCCAGTCCCTCCAGCAATTCCAATTACAATGGGCTTATTCCCCATACTTCAATCCCTCTTTCTTATCAAACTAACTTTTTTCTCATCATGTTGTAAGGATAAACTTTTTGATCCACTTTAATTTTTACAATTTCTAATGGATGTCTTGCAGCGTCTACTTCTGTTTCATCTTCATTGACAATTACACCAACTGTTTGTTTGAAGTTTTCAATTTCAGGTCCAAAGAATTCAATTTGATCACCTGGCTTGAAGTAGTTACGTTGTTGGATTGTTGCGATACCAGTTTCATCATCATAGTCTAATACAAGACCTGCAAAATCATACGTAGTTTTTTTGCTATGATTTCCATACATTTGCTCTTTCATTCCTGGGAATCCTTCAAAGAATGAAGAAGCAGTGTCACGATTAGCACATTTATCTAGTTCTTCAACCCATTCTTCTTTAAATTCAAAGTTTTCTGGGTCAGCACAATATGCATCAATTATTTTACGATAAACGGATACAACTGTTGCTACGTAATGAATTGATTTCATACGGCCTTCAATTTTTAAACTATCTACACCCATTTCAATAAATTTAGGAATTGAACGTAATAAATTTAAATCTTTCGGGCTCATTGCAAATGGTGCATCTTCTTCAGCAAATAAAGCATTTTCTGATGCATCCGGATTTTGTGACTCAGTTTGGACTAAATCATAATCCCAACGACATGATTGACAGCATCCACCACGATTCGAATCACGTGCAGTCATATGATTACTCAAAGTACAACGGCCAGAATAAGCAATACACATTGCTCCATGAATAAATGTTTCAATTTCAACGTCTACTTTTTCTTTAATTTCTTTTATTTCTTCATAGCTCGTCTCACGTGCTAATACTAATCGATGTAATCCTTCTTCTTTCCAGTACTGAGCAGCACGATAATTTGATAAAGATTGTTGTGTACTTAAATGTACTTCTAATTTAGGTGCAGCTTCTTTACATGTTTCAATAATATATGGGTCAGCTACAATAATACCCGTAACTCCAGCAGCTTCAATTCCTTGTAAATACTCAACTAATCCGTCCATGTTTTCGTTATGAGCAAATATATTTGTTGTTACATAAATTTTCGCATTAAATTTGTTTGCAAATTCTACTCCTTCAGCCATTTCTTCAATAGAGAAGTTATCTGCATTCGAACGTAAACCGAACTCTCTACCACCAATAAATACAGCATCTGCGCCATATCTTACTGCAATTTTTAATTTTTCTAAATTACCAGCCGGTGCTAATAGCTCAGGTTTCTTCACGATTACACGTTTGCCATCAACTATTTTATCTAATTGTCCAATTGCCATTATTAGTCCTCCTCTTTAATACAGGGAAGGTACAAGGTTCTAGGATACTGTTTTTACTGATTTCTAGAATTCCCTGGCTTTCCTGCTTTTCCATCATTAATCTAAACTCTATTAATACACTGTTTCTTTAAAGAAAAATCCTGTATCCAGTGGTCTGTTAATAGGTTGGATTGCTTCGATTTTGTCGAAAAGTTCGTCTTTGATTTCTTCGTAGGCCCCGCGGTCTTCTACACATAGGTCTATAGCTTGTCTATATAGTTTTGTAACTTCAATGATATACTCTGAAGATTTTAAGACACCATCAATTTTGAATGAATCAATACCTGCATCAACTAATTCTTCTAACTCGTTAACAATACAAATATCATTTGGACTCATAATATGAGTACCATTTTGATCTTCAAAAATTGGATATTTATTATTACGTTCGTGGTCAACTAAGAACATATTTTCTTCATATTTTTTTTGTTCAACGATTTCTAAATTCTTACCTTGGTATTCAAAATAGTTACCAACAAGTGAACGTTTTGATTGGAACATAGCAGTCATTCCATGTACTTGTACTTCGATTTCTACCTTAGCATTTTCTTTAATTTCAGCAACAGCTTCAAAGCTTAATTCTCTAGCTAATACCGCACGTTTTGATCCACGTTTACCCCAGTAATTACAAGTAAACCAGTTTGTAGCCGTTGTTTCCGTATTCCAATGTAATTGCATATTAGGTGCAATCGCACGCACTGACATAAGAACTGCAGGATCTCCGAATACAATTGCATCTACATTTGCATCTCTTAAAAAAGCAATATAATCTTCAATTTCATCAAGAATTTCATTATGGTAAACGCCATTCATAGCTACATATACTTTTACATTTTTTTTATGTGCAATTTCTACCGCTTCTTTTACAGCTTCACGATTAAATTCGCCCGCTAAGCGTAATCCAAAACGTTGTTCACCAATAATAACTGCGTCTGCACCTGCATCAGCTAATTTATCTATATCACTTAGGTTAGTTGGCGTAACTAATAATTCAGGCTTAATCATTATTAACTCCCCTTTTCTTACTAATAGCAACTCCATCACCTATTGGTATAATTGTCGAATCATACTTAGGGTGATTCATTAGCCATTCATTGTAATTTTGAATCTTTTTTATTAAAGCTTTCTTTCGTCGATCATCAACTAAATCCGCACTTTCAGCAACTTGGCCTTTAAATAAAACATTATCTGATATGATAACGCCTCTGTCTGATAACAAAGGCTCATATAATTCAAAAAATCGTTTATACTGAGCTTTAGCTGCATCGATAAAAATAACATCATATTGTCTGTTTTCAGGCAATTTTTCTTTTAAAAGTAAAGCATCACCTTCTAAAAGTAGAATTCGATTACTGTAATCACTTCGCTCAATAAACTCTTTTGCTTTTCGAATTCTCTCTGCGTTTCGCTCCATTGTAACAATCTTCACATTTGGAAACTCTTTTGCCATTCGAATACTTGAATAACCTATCGCACTTCCAATTTCAAGAATTGAAGTTGGCTGTATTAAATAAAGTAAACCAAGCATAAATTCCATGCCTGCTTTATCCATGATCGGCACATGATGCTCAAATGCATATGTTTCCATTTCTTCTATAAAAGGTTCTCTATGTTTATAAAAATTCGCCAAGTATTGACGAACTAAAACGTCATTCATTGCTTATAAAGCCTCCAATAGAAATACAACCTTGTCTTAAAACAAGGTGTAAGTAAAATTTCTGTGTATCTGAATTTTTTTAGACCCGTAATATTCTAACATAAAAAAAAGACCCTTGGCTAGTACCAAGAATTGTAGCAACGCTTTCACTGTTTTTTAATTTACAAAATTCCTCAGTAGACTATTTATACTACTGAGGAATTTAATATTTTGTATACAAGTATTTCCAACTTTTTATTTTATATGCTTTTCTTTTTCAGTATTGTGCTCTGCTAACGATTTTGTAAAGATTACTTTACCTGTTTTATCTGCAAGGAAATATAGATAATCTGATTTAGCAGGCTCAAGAGCGGCTACTATACTATCAACGCCAGCACTTGCGATTGGTCCTACCGGTAACCCTTTAACGTAATAGGTATTATAAGGAGATTTAACTTCTAAATCTTTATATAATACACGTTCTTTATGTTTACCAAGTGCATACAAAACTGTTGGATCCGTTTGTAACGGCATTCCTATTTTAAGTCGATTATAAAATACACTTGAAATTAACTTTCGATCGGTTGTACCAGTTGCTTCTTCCTCAATTAACGAGGCCATTGTTAATGTCTGATGAGGCGTAAGTTTTTTATTACTCATTTCTGCTTTATATTGGTCTAAAATTTTCACTGTTTCATTTAGCATAGGTGTGATAATTTCCTCTAAGCTCGGAGTAAAATCCCCATACATATAAGTTGAAGGATATAAGTACCCCTCTAATGGATAGCGAATTCCAGGTTTAAAAATATCATTCGTTATTAATTGAGGGAACTTTTTTTGTAGCCCCTGAATAAATGATTTATCATTCAACTGTTTTAGTACAGCTGCTTGATCTAATTTAAATTCTTTTGCAATAATCGCTGCAATTTCGTTTATTTGAGAACCTTCGGGAATCATTAAATCCTTTACAGCAACCTGATATTTACCACCTACCTGTAAGTGGTTTACAATCGTTGCAACCCCTTGGTTTTCGCTAAAATGATAATTCCCTGATTTTAGACTAGCTTTGTTATGCAACTTCACATATAGTTTAAAAATTGATGTATTTTTTATTAAGTTTTTCTTTTTAAAAATTGCTGCAATATTATCAACAGAGCTTCCTTCAGGAATTGTTACCAATTTAATTTGTTTATTTGCTGAATTAACAGGTTTTAACATATATTTATAAGTTGCAAAACCCGCTCCAACTACGACAATACAAGCAATAATTAAATATGTAAAAATAAGCATACCTTTGCTTTTTTTATTTGTATTCTTGTATCCATTCTTATCAAAATCATTAAATGACAAACTTATCTACCTCCTTTTCCACGTTATAGTATACTACAAATATGTGCTAAATCGGCAATTTTCTACATAAAAAAAAATGCTAAACACTTTTATAAGCGCTTAGCATTTTTAAATCCAGAGATATTATTCTCCTTCTTCTTCGTCAAAGAAAGTGTTTAATACTTCTTCAACCATTTCCCACTCTTCGTCAGATTCGATTGGATATAACTCTCCATCTTCTCCATCTTCTGCAGGAATGAAGCTAGATGCATGATAGATTGGGTCTCCATCTTCATCAAACTCTTGTCCAACTGGACTATAAATTACGTATGATTTACCATAATCATCTGATTCAAAAGTCATGATAATATTACAAAGAATCTCATTACCTTCCTCATCGATGATTGTAATTTGTCTGTCTTCACCGTGTTCCATTTATATCACCTCAATTATTTTAATCCTTTTATGTATAAGTGAATAGTTGGAGGGGCCGACCATAAGTACTAATGCAAATACTCTTGTTGTCGGCCAATCTCCATTCTACTTTATCACTTTATACTATCTAAGTAGTTTTGTAAAATAACTACTGCTGCCATTTTATCAATTACTTGTTTTCTTTTCTTACGACTTACGTCAGCAGAGATTAGAAAACGTTCGGCAGCCATTGTTGAAAGTCTTTCATCCCATAGTATAACCGGAAGATTGAATTCTTCTTCAATCATTTTTCCAAAACGCGTACAAGCTTCACCGCGTTCTCCAATACTTCCGTTCATATTTTTAGGTAAGCCTACAACTATTTTTTCGATTTCGTAGCTGTCGATGATTTCTTTTAGTCGGTCTAGTCCAAATTTCTGACGTTCTTCATCAATTTTTACTGTCTCAATACCTTGAGCTGTCCAACCAAGAGCATCACTTACAGCTACACCAATTGTTTTAGTACCTACATCTAGCCCAAGTGCTCTCATTAATTATTCTCCACGATGTTGTAGTAAGTAAGATTTAACTAATTCTTCAATGATTTCATCACGTTCTAATTTTTTCATCATACTTCTTGCGTCATTGTGACGAGGAATGTATGCAGGATCACCTGATAATAAGTATCCTACTATTTGATTGATTGGATTATAGCCTTTTTCTTGTAACGCGTCATGAACCTTTAACAAAACTTCATTAACTCGTATATCTTGACCTTCATCTTGCAAACTAAACTTCATCGTTTTATCAAATGAATCCATACAAAGCACCCCACTTATCCGTATATTTTTAGCTAATTACATTGTACCATTTTTATTACGCAGTTACGAATCAGCTAAAAATTTTTATATCTGTTATTGTACACGATTTTTGTATTATTTTGAAATCGTGTTCATCCATTTTTCAACAAAAGCAACAGCCTCGTCTAATTTTGAAGGATCTTTACCGCCAGCTTGAGCCATATCAGGACGGCCTCCGCCTCCTCCACCACAAATTGAAGCAGCTTCTTTTATTAGATTTCCTGCATGATATCCTTGACCTACTAAATCTTTTGTAACACCAGCAATTAAGTTAACTTTACCTTCATTAGCAGAACCAAGTAATACAACAACAGAACCAATTTTATTTTTAAGGTCATCAACCATTGTGCGAAGACTATTCATATCTGCTCCATTTACTTTAGCAGCAACGAATTTTACTCCATTTACTTCTTTCACGTTATTACTAATATTTCCTGCTTCAATATTACTTAATTTTGAAGAAAGTGATTCATTCTCTTTTTGTACTTGTTTTAAATCTGATTGTAAAGTTTCAATACGAGCAACAACGTCTTTTGTATTTGATTTTAAAAGGCTAGCTGCCTCTTTAAGTTGACCAATTTGTTCTTGCATATATTCATAAGCTGATTTGCCAGTTACTGCCTCTATACGGCGCGTACCAGCTCCAATACCTGACTCAGAAATTATTTTAAATGTACCGATCGATGCTGTGTTATCAACATGACAACCACCACATAGTTCAAGACTATAATCTCCAACTTGTACTACTCGTACTACATCACCATATTTTTCACCGAATAATGCCATTGCACCCATTGCTTTTGCTTCAGCAATTGCTTTTTCAGAAATTTGAACAGGGATGCTTTCCCAAATTTTTTCATTCACAATTTTTTCTATTGTTTCAAGTTCTTCAGACGTTACTTGACCGAAATGCGAGAAGTCAAAACGTAAACGTTCTTGGTTTACTAATGAACCTGCTTGATTTACATGAGTTCCAAGTACATCCTTTAATGCTTGGTGTAATAAGTGAGTAGCTGTGTGGTTCTTTACAATGCTTGAACGGTTAGCTTTATTAATTGTTGATTCAACTTTAGTACCAACTGATAACGCACCTTCAACAACTTTCACTCGATGTAAATTTTGACCGTTTGGAGCTTTTTGAACATCAAGCACTTCTACCTTTAAACCAGGAGCAGTTAAAGTTCCACGGTCTGCAATTTGACCCCCACTTTCAGCGTAGAAAGGCGTTACATCAAGAATTAAATGAGCTTCTTCTCCATTTGCTACATCTTCAACTTTTTCTCCGTCTTGTACTAGAACAAGTACTGTAGATTCAACCGAACCTTCGCTATACCCGACAAAAGCTGAAGTTTCTTTGATTTCACGAAGTGCTTCACTTTGTACCTGCATTGAGTCAACATCTTGTCTTGCAGAACGAGCACGCTCACGTTGTTTTTCCATTTCAACTTCGAAACCGTCATGATCAACTGTTAATCCTTCTTCTTCTGCATATTCTTCTGTTAATTCAATTGGGAATCCATATGTGTCATAAAGACGGAAAACATCTTCACCTTTAATTACAGTACTTCCTTTAGCTTTTGCATCTTTCATTACATTTGTAAGAAGTGATAATCCTTCATGTAATGTTTCATGGAAACGCTCTTCCTCATTTTTAATTACTTTTTGAATGAACGGTACTTTTTCTTTTACATTTGGATAGTAGCTTTCCATGATTTCAGCAACAACTGGAACAAGTTCAAACATAAATGGACGCTCAATACCTAATTTTTTAGCAAAACGAACTGCACGACGGATTAATCGACGTAATACATATCCACGACCTTCATTTGAAGGAAGAGCGCCATCTGCAACAGCAAAAGATACTGTACGTATATGGTCAGCAATTACTTTAAAAGCAGTATCTTGATCTAATTGTCCATTTCGATATTTTTTACTAGAAATTGTTTCAACAACATTGATAATTGGCATAAATAAATCAGTATCAAAGTTTGTGTCTACTTCTTGTATTACACTTGCCATACGTTCTAAGCCCATACCAGTATCAATGTTTTTATTTGGTAATTCAGGGTATTCTTTACGGTCTAAACCATCTTTTGAATTAAATTGAGAGAATACAATATTCCAAATTTCTAAATATCGATCATTTTCTAAATCCTCTTTTAATAATTTAATTCCAATGTTTTCTGGATCATATTTTGTTCCACGATCATAGAAAATCTCTGTACATGGTCCACATGGTCCTTCACCAATTTCCCAGAAGTTACCTTCTAACAGGATAATATGCTCAGGATTTAATCCTAATTTAATCCATAAATCATACGTATCTTTATCTTCTGGATAAACAGTAACGTATAATTTTTCTTTTTCAAAACCAAACCATTCAGATGAAGTTAAAAGCTCCCAACCCCATGTTACAGCTTCTTCACGGAAATAATCTCCGATTGAGAAATTACCTAGCATTTCAAAAAATGTATGGTGACGAGCTGTTTTCCCAACATTCTCAATATCATTTGTTCGAATTGATTTTTGTGAATTTGTTATTCTTGGATTCTCTGGAATTACTCGACCATCAAAATATTTTTTTAATGTCGCTACACCACTATTAATCCATAATAAAGTTGGATCTTCTACTGGTACTAAAGATGCACTTGGCTCAATAGAGTGACCTTTTTCTTTAAAGAAGTCTAAGTACATTTGGCGAATTTGAGCAGCAGTTAGCTTTTTCATTATATTAACCTCCATTTAGTAAATTTATAATGTTATAAAAACAAAAAAATCCCGTCCCTAAAACAGGGACGAGATGTACTCGCGATACCACCCTGATTATGAATAGAAAGCTAGTTGCTTAGGCAAAATGCCTCAAAGTCTATTCATCACCTCAAGAGACCGTAACGTGGTCTGACGCGTCAGTGATTAGCTGCATTCAGGAGTAGCTTTTCTGTCACCCTTCATTAAAGTTTCTTTCAGCCTAGGAAACTTCTCTCTTTTGCATAAGCTTAAATGGTTTAGTGACATACTTGTTCCTTCAAAATTTTGCAAATATAAATTGTATGAAAAAATAGTATCATTGTCAAAAATGAAAGTCAAGTTGAGAGACGTTCTTTTCTATTGCTGTAATAGCGAATAACAGAAATAATGACAACTAATAATGGAACTGCAATTAACAAACCAATAAATCCAGCTATTTCACCTGCAACTAATAATGAAAACATAATAATAACTGGATGAGTATGAATTGATTTTCCTATTATAAGCGGAGAAAGGACGTTACCTTCAATTAATTGTAAAACAATTAAAGTAATACCTACTCTAATTAATAAACCGGTCCCTTCCGAAGCGGCTAAAAACAAGGTTGGTACAGCTCCAATAACCGGTCCGAAATACGGAATGATATCTGTTATTCCTATGACCACTCCTAATACTAGAGCATATTTCATTCGAACAATCCATAGAAAGATTGTTGCTAATACAAACAATAAAAAGCAAACTAATATTTGACCACGAATATATTTTCCAAATGTATTATTTAGTTCTTTTGCTAAACCTTTTGCTTCATATCGCCATTTGTAAGGGATAATTTTCCAAAACATATTCGATAAGACCTTATAGTCTTTTAAAAAGTAAAAAACGATAAACGGAATGATA
The DNA here is from genome assembly GCF_002585125.1 of Bacillus sp. AFS029533. Taxonomy (NCBI): domain Bacteria; kingdom Bacillati; phylum Bacillota; class Bacilli; order Caryophanales; family Bacillaceae; genus Bacillus; species Bacillus sp. AFS029533. Next base: position 67,801 of record NZ_NUQC01000010.1, read on the forward strand.
AAGAGTGAAATAATATTATTTACTAATTGCTTCATCCATTCACCAGATTTACTCAATAATGATAATCCCGATTTTTCAGCACCATTAATCATTAAATCAATACGATTATGAAGAAAAATTGGCATCCTCGAAGTCTTTCGTTCGATTTTTGATAAAAAATTATCATATAATGCCATTACTTTAGGAAAAGCTCTTAAAATATCTTGCCACTGTTGTTTAAAAATAGGGAGTAATAAATAAAGCCCAAGTACACACCCTCCAAAAAATAATAAATAAATCAATAAAATCGCAATTACTCGTTTTATCCCTTTATTATGAATATATTCAATTGCTGGATGTAGCAAATAAGCAATGATTAACCCAATCAAAAATGGAACCATCGATTTTAAAACACCAATTACAATATGTAAATAAACCGGTTTTAAATAATAAAAAACGATTCCAACTAATCCAATTAACAAAATTAAACATAGTCGATATATCCACTTTAACTTTAAACCGTCCATAAAAAACCTCCATACTGGTAATAGTATGGAGAATTTCGATTAAATTATGTGACTCATTAAAAAATTTGCGAAGTCTTCCCTCTTCACAACATTCAATTCACATTTCGTTTTTGCTTCTTTTTCAATGATTGCTAGTTCTTTTGGAAATTCTTTCTCTACACCAATTGTCATAAAAGCTAATTTCTCTTGTGCTCGCCTAGATCTAGTATTTGACGCTTTTGCACCAGCAAAAACATAGTCCATTTTCAACTCGTTAAAAGCAATTTTTAAAATTTCAATTTTCGAAGCTTCATTATACCCTTGTCCCCAAAATGGAACCCCTATCCAAGTGCCGATATGACAAATTCCATCTCCTCGGTCAATGTGCTTTAAACTTGTTATACCGACAACCTCATCTTGCTCATTTAAAATTATCCGATTTATTACTTTACCGTCTAATTCCTGCTGAACAATATAACTTATAAATCCAATTGTATCCTCAATACGATCTACTTTTATTCCCAAAACATCTTTCACACCTGGATCTGATGATAACTTAAAAACCTGCTCTGCATACTTTAAATCATTCTTAACAAGCTTAACTCCCACTCCCATATTTACCATCTCTTTTCCATGTTTTTATAAATGATAAAAGAAGATGATCATTTTCTCAATGAAAAGATTTTAAATATATTGGGAATGTATGATTAGGATTGGATTTAATACATTGATTTAATACATTGAAAAAAACAAAGCACATGTCGTAAATATGGTTATATTATCAACAAACTAAGTAATTGTTTTATTCTTGAGAAGTTAAAAATTTTTAGAGTTAATTATTAGAAAACAAGTTCAAATTATTATTATAAGTTGATACTCGATCTTAATTGAACTATATACTGATTAGCTGTTAAGCTACTCTAGTAAAAGGATATTAAATTAGGTTTTTTAGTGTAACTTTTTTCGATGAATAAGTTGATTGGAACGGAGGGGTGCTCGACTCCTATGNNCGAGGAGGCTAAAGAATCTCGCCCCATGGAAAGCGAGCACCCCGTAGTGGAAATCAACCTCACTCGGCTCCTTTTACGAAAATTTGATTATTTTTTTGACAGTAAAAAAGCACATGCCCCTATAGACATGCGCTAAAAAAATTAAAGCATTTTTTTCAATGACTTTCTCATACGTTTCATATTCTTTGAAGTAAGCCATTTGTTATCGTACATTAACTTCATCGCAAGTGCACCTGCACCTAAACCTAAACCTAATAAAGAGCTTTTTCTAGCCATCAATTACCCACTCCTACATACTAAGTTTTCGATCCTCTTCGTCAAATAAATCATCCAACGAACTTAACGTACCATCTTCTTCAACTTGGTGGGTATAAATTATCCCTTTATTAATTGTTAGTTCAATATAACATCCCCAACAATAATATTGATTTACACCTATTTTCCCTAAGTCTTTACTATGACAATTTGGACAAATCACAACGCTCGCTCCCTTAGCCTAAAAAAGGCAATGTTTCTAAGCATTGTGACCAAATTTTCATAAAAATATACGTTAGTACAGGAATCGTCTTGCACTATATATTCTTAGTCATTTACATGAAATCATAAGGTGAAAGATTTGGTAATTCGTCTGAAAGCTGAAATGGTAAATCTTCGTTTAGTTGCACTTCACCATTTTCAATCCCTTTTAGTTTCATACATAGAGTAGTTTGTCTTTGACCATCATCTGTTCTTCCAATACCTTGAATAAATGCATCTTGTTCACCGCACATGATTAAGAACTTCTTGCTTCTTGTCACTGCAGTGTAAATTAAATTTCTTCGAAGCATTCGATAATAACTTTTGACAATTGGAAGCACAATAATATCAAATTCACTACCTTGAGACTTATGAATTGAACAACAGTAAGCAAGAGTTAATTGAGAAAAATCTGGTCTAGTATAAGTCACTTCATTTCCATCAAATGAAACGATTATAATATCTTGTTGTTCTACATTTTCTTTAGCGAAAAAAATGTTTACAATTTCACCCATATCTCCATTAAAAACATTATTTTCAGGAACGTTTACAAGTTGGAGAACTTTGTCACCTGTACGAAAAGTAGTATCACCAAAATTCATTTCACGTTGCTTTTCCCTTTTAGGGTTAAACACTTCTTGCAGCCCTTCATTTAAAGCATCAATTCCTGCTGGACCACGATACATCGGCGCTAATACTTGGATATCTCTTACAGGAAAACCTTTTTTATTGGCATTTTCACACACTTTTTTGACGACTTCAACAACTTGTTGGCTTGAACAACCGATAAATGAACGATCTTTTCTTTGTTCAAATAAATCCTCAGATATTGTTCCATCTTTTATATAATGTGCAAGCGTAATAATCGAAGAATCTTCTGATTGACGGTAAATATCTTTTAATCGTACGGTTGGAACTGTACCAGAGTTTAATAAATCCTTTAAGACTTGACCTGGACCAACAGAAGGTAATTGATCCTCATCCCCTACAAAAATGACTTGGCATCCTTCTGGAATACTTTTGAGTAATTGATTCCCTAACCAAACATCGACCATTGAAAACTCATCAATGATTAGTAACTTTCCATTTAAAGGATTTTCCTCATGATGGCTAAACTCCCCTTCTCTTGTCCAACCGAGTAAACGATGGATTGTTACTGCCGGTAATCCAGTTGCTTCACTCATTCTTTTTGCCGCTCTACCTGTAGGTGCAGCAAGCAAATAAGGGAATGGATCATCTTTCGGGTAAGAATGCTGATCTAATGATAAATCATGGATTGTTGAAAACAGATTAACGATTCCTTTAATAACTGTCGTTTTACCTGTCCCTGGTCCACCTGTAAGGACCATCATAGCTGACTCCATTGCCTTTTTGATTGCTTGTGCTTGTGAAGGGGCATATTTTACATTCATTTTTGATTCGAGGTCTTCTAGCTCTTTTGCAAATCTAGTTTCAGTCATTTCACCTAAATCTGGAGCACTGCTTAATAATTTTTGGATCGCATTTACAATGCCCTTCTCAGCGTAATAAAGAGCGGCTAGATAGATTCTCTCGTCTTCCATTACTAGCTTTCCGTCTGCTACCAATCGTTTCATTTCCCGAGAAATGTCGACTGGTTCGACAAGCTCTTTATCTTGTTTCATTAATAATTGTCTAGTTTCATCAATAAACTGATCTTGCGTTATATAAACATGTCCTTCTTGCATCGATAAATGTTCTAAAATATAAATACAACCCGCTCGTATCCGATCTGGATGATTTCCTGTAATACCGATTGCCCGACCAATTTCATCTGCTCTCCCAAACCCAATCCCATCTACATCTTCAATTAACTTAAATGGATTTGTTCTGATAACATCTAGAGTTGATTCATTATAGGTCTTATAAATTTTAATCGATAAACCCGTTCCAATACCGTAGCTACTTAAAAAGCTGATTACTTTTTCAAGACCTTGATGAGATAAAATTGTTTCATAAATTTCTTTAGCTTTAGATTTTGCCAGCCCGGGAACACCTTCTAAGCTATCAGCATTATCTAAAATTTTATTAATTGCACCTTCACCTAAATGGTCAACGATTTTTTCAGCTGTTCTTTTTCCAATTCCTTTAAACAAATCTGAGGATAAATATTGAATAACACCTTTTTTAGTAGATGGAAGCTCTTTTTCAAATGATGATATTTGAAATTGTTTACCATACCTCGGATGGTCTTTTACAATCCCTTTAAATGTATATGTTTCATCTTCATTCATCCTTGGAATATTCCCAGTAATTGTCATTTCCTGTTCACAATTTGATAAATTTGTATCAACTACTTTTATCTTTGCAACAGTATAAAAATTTTCTGCATTATAAAAGATGATTGTTGTGATATGCCCTTTAATATATGGTGTCTCATCAACAAACAATTCCATTTCACTTTGGGTTTGCACTTCTCTACCTCCCCGAACTTACACAACTAAACTAGCTTCATTCTACTTCTTTATTTTCAATTACTTTTAAAGCATGCATAGCAAGCATATGATCATCTTGGCATTCAATCGCTTTATTAAAATGGTCTTTTGCAGTTGTAACTTGATCATTAAACATCGCAATTATGCCTAGATTATAATGTGCATCAGCATGAAGTTCATCTAATTGTAAAACCTTTTCTAAATTAACCTTTGCTTCATCTAACATTTCCAATTTAGCTAAAGTAAGGCCGTATTGGAATAATGCGTCTACATCTTGATCATCTAGCTCAATCGCTCGTTGAAAAAATGGAAGTGCAAAACGATCTTCGCCATTATTAACACAGCATAAACCAATCATAAAATGGACATCACTATCATTCATGCCAAGTTTCACACAATGTTGAAAATGTTTTTTAGCTAATTCAAATTTACCATCTTCAAAATACACTGTTCCAACTGCATAATGCGCTGCTGCCAATTCCGGATCAATTTCTAAAGCCTTTTCAAAAAAAAGACAAGCTCGTTCTACATCTCCCATCGATAGTAAAAGTTGACCAAAATTAACATACGCTAATGAATTAGTAGGATTTTCTTCAATTTCTTTCGTTAAAAAATTAGCTGCATCCTCTAAGTTCCCCTCTTGCAGGGCTGCTACGCCACGTTCAAAATTATTCATCTATAACACCTCTATGTATTTTCTTTCAATTATTTTTGACAGACTCCATTTTCTATACTAATCAGTTTAAGAAACTTAATATATCTATTTAACACTATCACACCATAGTATACATTTCAAAGGAACGTTTCTTCAAAATTCCTGCGAAAAATTATGTATTTCCATTCAAAAAAACAACCCCAACCATTATGATTGGGGTAAATAGATTTATCTTAAATAAGTTAATTCATTACCATCGATAAATGCACGATCAATTGTTCCTCCACCTAGACAGTCTGTCCCATCGTAAAATACAACGGCTTGGCCAGGAGTGATTGCACGAATTTTTTCGTGGCAAAGAATTCTTACAGAGTTATCATCTAAGATGTGAACTGTTACTTCGTTATCTTCAGAACGATAACGGAATTTAGCAGTACATGTAAATGAACCTTCTTTCGGTTTATCTGATGTCCAACTAATATCAGAAGCAAGTACTTCATTACTATAAAGTAACTCATTATGAAAACCTTGTTCAACTAATAAAATATTATTTTTTAAGTCTTTTCCTACAACGAACCAAGGGTCTCCATTTCCACCGATTCCAAGTCCATGACGTTGACCAATTGTATAATACATAAGTCCATCATGTTTACCTTTAACTTCCCCGTTCATTGTTCTCATTTCACCAGGTTGCGCAGGTAAATAATTACTTAGAAATTCTTTAAAGTTACGTTCACCTATGAAGCAAATTCCAGTACTGTCTTTTTTCTTAGCTGTAGCTAAATCTGCCTCTTCAGCAATTTTACGAATTTCAGGCTTTAAATAGCCTCCAAGTGGAAACATAACTTTCGATAGTTGTTCTTGGCCAAGTTGATTTAAGAAATAAGTTTGGTCTTTATTGCTATCAATTCCTCGTAACATTTTAAATTCATCGTCACGGAACTCAACTCCAGCATAATGACCTGTCGCTACATAATCTGCTCCTAGATCCATTGCATGTTCAAGAAATGCTTTAAACTTAATTTCTTTATTACACATTACGTCTGGGTTTGGTGTTCTACCTTTTTTATATTCATCTAAGAAATAGGTAAACACTTTATCCCAATATTGCTTTTCAAAATTCACTGCATAATACGGAATTCCTATTTGATTACAAACTGCAATTACATCTTCATAATCCTCAGTTGCTGTACATACGCCAAATTCATCTGTGTCATCCCAGTTTTTCATAAAAATACCGATGACATCATATCCTTGTTGTTTCAATAAATATGCTGTTACAGATGAATCTACACCACCTGACATTCCTACTACTACGCGAGTGTCTTTTGGATCTTTTTTATTCATAAATAATATCCCCTCGCACTATAAAAATTTATATTTTAACTAATCGTTTTACAATTGAAGATACACGTTCTCCAAGTATACGGATTTGTTCTTCTGTATTTCCATAACCAAAGCTGAACCGAACCGAAGAACGTATTTTAGGTGAATCTATTCCAAACATTTCAACTAAAACATGTGATGGATCTATACTACCAGCAGTGCAAGCAGACCCGCTTGAAGCTGCTATACCTGATAAATCAAGGTTTACCAAAAATGATTCAATTGAAATATCTTCGAAGGATAAGTTTAACACATGCGGTGCAAAAAACGACTCATTTCCATTCTTTTCAAAACGAATTCCATTTTCTTTTAGAACATTCATTAAAATTTCATGGAAACGCAAATAGCTTTCTATCCGTTCATCTCTTCCGATGTGAATTACTTCTACTGCTTTAGCTAATCCAACAATACCAGGTACATTTTCTGTACCCGCACGACGTTTACGCTCTTGCTGACCGCCATATTGTAATTGTGTAAAAATTGCATTTTCACTTACATAAAGAAAACCTACACCTTTAGGTCCATTAATTTTATGTGAGGAAATGGATAATAAGTCGACACCAAGTTCTTCAACATTAATTGGAATTAAACCGTAAGCTTGTACTGCATCTGTATGGAAATGAGCTTTATGGTCACTAAGAAGTTCACCAATTTCTTTAATTGGTTGAACTGTTCCTATTTCATTATTAACCATCATAATTGATACTAAAATTGTATCATCACGAAGTGCAGCCTTTACATCCTCTACATTTACGCGGCCTGTATGATCAACTGGTAAATACGTAACCTCAAAGCCTTTCTTTTCAAGAGCCTGGCATGTATGTAATATAGCATGATGCTCGATGCTAGAGGTAATAATGTGCTTACCATATTTTTGATTCGCATAAGCAGCGCCTAAAACAGCAAGGTTATCACTTTCCGTTCCACCACTTGTAAAAATAATTTCGTTAACTTTTGATCCTATACTATTAGCACAAATCATGCGTGCAGTATCAATCTTTTGACGAGCTTGTCGGCCAAATGAATGAATACTAGATGGATTTCCAAAAGTCTCTTGCATTTCTACAACCATCTTTTCAATTACTTCTGGATGCATTGGAGAAGTCGCAGCATGATCTACATAAATACGTTCCATTTTTATTAAATCCTTTCTTTATGAAGCGTTCACCTATTTTGAACGCACTAAAATTAAATATAAAACATATATCCATTTAAATCATCAGATTCTAATTTTGCTAAATCCTCAAGACTCGTATGGTCTAACACTTCATTAATCGCTTTTTGAACACGTGTCCATAACTCTCTTTGTGCAGGATTTTCATCTTCAAGATTTTCGATTGGAGATAGTGAACCTTCAAGTGCAGTTATTACTGCACCTGCAGAAATTTCATTCGGTTCCTTTGTTAAAATATACCCACCATATGCCCCGCGAATACTTTTAACTAATCCTGCATTACGTAATAATGAAATAATTTGTTCTAAATAATGCTCTGAAAGATTTTGTGCTTTCGCAATACTCTTGAGTGAAATTGGTTTATCACAATATCTTTTAGCTAATTCAATCATAACTGTCAGTCCGTATCTTCCCTTAGTTGAAATCTTCATTAATTCACTCCGTTCAATAAACTGTATCTCTTATTTTTATCAGATTTATCCTATTTTTAAACTGTAGTAATACAATTATTGTACACTATTTATCCTATAAATTCACATACCAGGTAAAAAATGCACTATACCAATTGGAAAAGTGCAATATCGATCTAAAAAACAGTAAGTAAGATTTTTTAGTTTACTAGTCTAACTTTTTAACAAACCGTAGAATAAAAACGTTTAGTCTTACTCCTCCATTTTCACAAATAATCTACTGTCCTAAAAATCCGCCCAATTTCTTTCTACACGAAATGTTGTTAATTCAAGGTTTCACTAAATTGCTTACACTTTAATCAGTTAAAATTAACAAAAATGCATCAAAAATAACCCGCCTTTTATTCAAAGAATATTCTGTAAAATAAATACTAGTAGTTTATTAATTGAGAAAGAAGTGGGGAAAAAATGCGAAAATCAAAGAAAAGTAAAACGAATCACCTTACAACCATTGGATTAAGTACTTGTCTACTGTTTGGAACCTTTGCACCTATTACTAATCATTTTAATGCAAATGCTGAAACAATTTCTTCAAGTGAAGCGATATTAGCTACATTGACACCTGAACAAAGAGCGGCACTTCAAACATTAAATTCGAACGAATTCAAAACGGGATTGCATCTTTCATCAGATGTAGATTTAAATAGTACAAAAGAAGTTTCCGTAATTGTTGAATTTAAAGCTCTTCCTGCAAAAACTGAACAGTTAACAGAAGCTGTCAAAGGAAAAAACATTTCACTTGATACCGCTAAGGCCAAAGTAGAGAAATCTCACATTCAATTTAAAAAAGATTTACAAGAAAAAATAGGTAAAGATACGAAATCGAATCGAACTATTTATCAAATTAAACATACTTATAAACATTCACTTAATGGAGTCTCATTAACTCTCCCTGCAAATCAAATTAAAAAATTATTAAAATTTAATGATGTGAAAGCAATTTTCAGTGATTCTCAAGTTCGAGTAAATCCTCCAAAACTGATTGATGAAACAAAGGACAAAACAAACGTTGACAGTATACCATTTTTAAAAGTAGATCAGCTTCATAAAGAAGGCATTACTGGAAAAGGAATAAAGATTGGCGTAATTGATACTGGTATTGATTTTAATCATCCTGATTTAAAGGATGCGTATAAAGGTGGATATGACTTCGTAGACAACGACAACAATCCAATGGAAACGACTTACGATGATTGGAAGAAATCTGGAAAACCTGAATTCTATAATGGTAATGCTTATTATACCGAGCACGGTACGCACGTTTCAGGTACGATCGCTGGACAAGCTAAAAACGATTCAGATTTCAAAGTAACAGGCATAGCGCCTGATGCTGATTTATATGTATATCGTGTTCTAGGTCCCTATGGTAGCGGCGCAAATTCTTCGGTAATTGCTGGAATTGATAAGTCCGTAGAAGATGGCATGGATGTGATAAACCTATCATTAGGAAGCGATTATAATGACCCATTAGCCCCTACAAGCCTAGCAATTGATAATGCTGTACTAAGTGGTGTCACAGCAGTTGTTGCAGCAGGAAATTCAGGCGAGTACGGAATGTCTACATTAGGCTCGCCGGGTGCAGCTGCACTAGCATTAACCGTTGGGGCAAGCTCAGCATCTACTAAAGTAACAACCTTTAAAAGTAGTTTTAACGTAGGAAAAAGAAAAATAAATGGAACTTTACAGTTAATGACTAAAAAATGGACCGATGACTTTAGCAATCTTTCTGGAAAATCATTTGATATTGTCAATGTTGGAGAAGGTGGTCCTAATGATTATTCTGGAAAAGATGTAAAAGGTAAAATAGCATTTGTTGTACGTGGCACATATGCTTTAATCGATAAAATGAAGTATGCAAAACAAAACGGTGCAACAGGAATTATTATATATAACAACAATAGTAACGAGGGGCAAATTCCATACTTTTTAGGAGAGAGTAATGACAATATTCCAGTCTTTTCGTTGGATAATAATACTGGCTCCGCAGTTAGGGATTTATTACCAACTGGTCCATTAACTGTTTCATTAGGTGCATTAGGAGAGAGTGAAATTCCCGGTGATGTATTAGCAGACTTCAGTTCAAAAGGTCCATCAGGAACTTTATACGATATAAAACCAGAAATAACAGCGCCAGGCGTAAATGTACTTTCAACAGTTCCTTCCTATATCAATAATAAAAATGATAAGAATGATTATTCATCTGCATATGAAAGAATGTCAGGTACATCAATGGCGACTCCCCATGTTACAGGTATTGCAGCACTTTTACTGCAAGCAAACCCAAGCTATAAACCTGCTGATATTAAAACAGTATTAATGAATACAGCGGACCCATTAAACGGTAAGAATAGCGTATTTGAGATAGGCGCAGGCAGGGTTGACCCTTATGAAGCTATTCATTCTGATACAGAAATATCAGTTTTAGATGAAACACCTTATATTGAAAATGGACAAGAGCATATGATTCAAGAGCAAACAGGTGGTCTTAGCTATGGTTTTATTCCTATGAATAATGAAACTTCTTTCAACCAGTCAAAGAAACTTGTAATCTCTAACTCAAGCAAAAAAATGAAAAAATACGTTATTTCTGTAGAATATAATGTAGGCGCGCAAGGTTCATTGGATGCTGAAAAAAACGGTGTAAATGTAAAATTAACAGAGGATTCTTTTAAGGTAAAATCAGGTACTCAAAAAGAACTTTCTGTCTTATTAACAGTTCCAAAAACAGCTGAAAAAGGAACGTATGAAGGATACATTCGTATTGAAAATGAAAAAAATCCTGAAGAGAATTATCAAATTCCATTTGGCGCACGTGTTGTTGAAGAAGGATTTAAATATTTTGCGACCCACTCTCCATCTATCTCAAATAATCGTGTAATCGCACAATATAGTGTTAAAGATACTGATTTAGATTTCAATTTAAATTCACCTATGAAAACCATCGATTTTGTTTTAGTTGATCCAAAAACAGATAAAGATTTAGGGTTAATCACTTCAATCAACACGACAGGTGCTGCTGTAGACTATGATTATTATTTACAAGATGGATTTGCAGGTAGATATTTCCCCTTTACTGGAAATGCTAAAAAGCCGATTGGATTTACTTCTATTTCAGCTCCAGATGGCGTTTATAAAATTAAAGCCATTGGAACAAATCAAGCTGGTAAACAATTTGTCAAAACTGATAAAGTCTATATCGATAATAACGGTGCAACGCTCTCATTAGATCAAACAAATGCTATACCAAAAGGAGATCTTCCATTTGTTGAATTAGCACCAGATCAAAAAACAGTTACGTTATCGGGCACGGTAATCGATAACGAAGTAAGTGAAATTCAAAAGAACGGAATGAATATAACACAATCTAATAACAAGGTATATTACGGCTCTAATGGACCAGCATTAAGTATAAGCGTAGATGAAAATGGTAAATTCTCGAAAGAAATTTCTGTAACTGGCTCTTCGTCTGCTACAATGCTTCAATTTGTAGGTGCTGATCGAGCTGGTAATTCATCTGTTGCACCAAAGGTAATTTACTATGTAAAAGCTGGTTCGCAATACATTTATGCTAAGCCCAATAAAGAATCAATAACTATGGGTGATAAAGTAACCTATACTTTGTTTAGCCATGGATTAAAGAACGCTAAAGAAATGAGCTTTTCGATAAATTACTTGAATAAATATTTTGATTCTGTTGAGATAGAAAAAAACAAAACATTACCAGATGGTTCAGATCTTACTACTTCTACTAGTGGTACAACTAGCTTAACTTCAAACATTACATTGAAAATGCCTAACGATGGTATTTCAGGGGATGTGCCATTAATCGATCTAGTATTTGATACTAAAGCAGATGAATATGTAAATGTACTTAGTCAACTATTTAATATTTACGGAGGGGCATACAAAGATTTTAGTGGAGCAACTGTTAGACCACTGATGCAAACAGGTCTACTTCCAATCTTTGCACCTTATTCAAAAGTACAAGCTCAGCTTGGAGCACAAGGCCTATACAAAGAAGATGGCACTTACAATTATTCAACGGATTACACAACTGTTGGTGCAAGTGTTAAAGTACAAGATTCTAAAGGTAATTTATATATAGGTGAAATACAAAAAAACGGCCAAATCTTTATTAACAACCTGCCTTCGAACGAACTTCTTTACACTGTTATTGTAGATGTTCCAGGACATTTTACTACTTACACTCCGCTTGAAGTTGGAAGAAAAGCTGGAAATATAAGTATTGGAGAAAGCATTTATTACTACACTGCTAAATCGAAAGCTGGAGATATCAATAAAGACAACGTGGTCGATCTAAATGATGCACTTTTGCTAGAAGCAAACTGGAATAAAAACAATCGAAATACTGACATTAACTTTGATGGCATTACCGATGCGAAAGATTTTAAATTACTAGAAACCAATTATTTAAAAGAAAATGATTATGTTTTAGATACACCGAGTCCAGTCCAAGAGCTTAATGGTCAAACAATCCAAACAATTAAAGCAAAACTAGGAATTAACTAAAATAAAGAACTGGAACTCTAATTTTGAGTTCCAGTTTTTAGTTGCTAAATAAAGTCAATTAAATGCTTGCTTAACTTTTCAATTTACCAGCACGTACGAATTGAGCGGCTGCCGCTTTTTCATCGAAATCTTCAACATTTTTTCTAGATTCTTTTATGTTGTTTAAAAAGCTTATGACTTGGAATTCGATACTTTTAATTTCGTATTCAGTATCAGCATTTAATAAATCCTCTAATAAATCTAAATAAATTGCTTTCTCTTCGGGTGTTAGCACTAGCCTCATTACATGCCTCCTTCATCTTTTGCCAAGTAAATTATTGAAAATACTACACAATTTGCTTAGAAATATTATGCAGTGAACTTACCCTTTCCCGTTCAGTGTTAAGTGCTCTGCTTAAAAGAAAGCTTTGAGATGAGAGACCAGCTAATATACAGTATCCGATTACCATACGCATATCTTTTAACATGTTTTCTGGTATAAATAAAGAAACAAATAGTGTCGCGGCTGTTGCTCCAAATAAAATATCTGCAAGAAAACCTAAATAAAAGCCTTTCTTTCGTCTCACCGGAAGCATAATCGTACCTTTGTTAAACAGGATGTGAAAAATAAATCCGGTCACTCCACCAATGACAACCGCCAGGACATAGAGCTTAACCATGTTCATCCTCCTCTATTTTTAGGTACAAAAAAAATTCCTACTTTCGTTTCGAGAATTAGTTAATCGAAATGATCGCTAGGATTGGACAAGTTCTATATAAAATATGAACAGCTTGTTCTTATTATTATAAAAGCTTAAAAATAAATTATCAAAACAATTTGTAAAATTTATCCAATTATGACAAAAAATAAGGTAAAAGACCTGAGTTTTCATTTAAACAAATACACTACAAGACTATTTAACTATTTCTCATTACCCTTATTATGATATATTGGAATTAAAAAGAAGCTAGAGGAGGTTTTAAGTTGGCTGTACAAAGAAAATTCAAGAAAATAGTAAATCAATTACGCCACCAAGATCTATATCAGCGTGCAAAAGGCATAGACCAACTTAGAAAGTCTCTTCAATCAGGTGCTTCTATTGAATCATTAAAATATTTATTAGAAGAAGCGGGAAGCAATTTCCCGAAATCAATAGAAGATTGGGATGATGGAAGCTATCACTTAGTTGGGTTTTGTTCAGAGTTTGCACTCCAAGAATTAATAACTCCAATCGAAAAGAATTTTGAAGCATATAGTGAACGAGCAAAACTTCAAGCTCTTTATTTATTAATAAGTCTAAAATCAGAGTTAGCTAGAGATGCTTATATACGAATCATTGAAAAAAATAGTAAACGGTACTCGCTTGATATCGATGTTCAATTCATTTTCGAAGAGACAAATTGGGCTCCAGAACTTGTAAAAAAACTATTACATTTAATCGAAAATGAAGAAACTGCAGTTTCAATTTTCCATCTGATTCTATTGTGTAAAAGAAATTCAATTTCTTTACCATTTTCATCCGCTGAGAATGATTATATAATCGAACAAATTAAAGTTTTATATAAGCTTAAACGAGATTCATATTTAAATTATGATCAAGATTACAACTTAAAATATGTGTACCAAGCTTGGAAAGAATCTTACCTCATCGTTCGCACAGAAATGGGTATTTACCTTCAATTAATGCAATATTATTTTGACGATAGCATGCATGAATATTTAAAAGAAGCACTTGAGTATAAAGATCCTTACTTAAAAGTGGATGCTGTTATTTCACTGATGGAACATGGTGTACAAATTGAAAAAGAAATCCTTGATTATTGTGCTCATAATATTGAATCTGCGGTATGGTTTTATACAAAATTAAATGAATTTTCAAAGAAAGATATGTACACATTTACAGAAGAACATCAACATAGTTTTGTGAAAAACAGACTGTTTCTTTATTTAATTACTCATGAAGATTTTGGTGTGATTCCCGACGAGATAGAAATTATAAAACGCTATGATACTTCCAACTATTATGAACAAGAAGTAACTTATTATTTAACTAAATTTCGTAGTCAGCAAGAAAACTGGGCAGAAAATGATTGGATGGCTGCATATGTAGGGGCTTATATTTCTGAACAAATTCCTAGTCCACGATTTTATGATGAAACAATTACGGCATTTACAAAATGGGATAAATATACTGAGGATGAACATAAAGCTCAACTTGAATTATTAAATAAAGAAGAAAACGATAAATTAGGTCAAGAAGTCATTTTGGAATCAAAGCCTAACTGGCATTTTGGTACTTATTTCCTCGGATTTCTAACTGCTGTTAGAACAGGTACTGCTTTTGGAAATCACGATCCTATTTATTTTTTATTACTAGCTTTACTATGGATTATTTTCTTATATAAAGTGTAAGCAACAATTCAACTTCGCAAAGAGTCTAAGTTAATTTTAACAAGTAGACAACTAACTTTAAAAAAAGGTAATGAATTGAAGTCGATCGAGCTTCATAAGATAAATCGGATGACAATCGAACTCCGAAAATGGGGTAAAAACGAAGGCAAAATGGCAGCATATCAACGAAAAGTAAATTATATTGTTTTCTATGATAAAGATGATGAAGAGATTTTATCAATCCCTTCAACTTTTATTAAACCCGATTTACTTTTCCTTGAGATAAAATTATTAACTAGTCATTTAGTTGATTCTCCAACTATTGAAGTTTTTGAAAATGATGTTAGTGCTTAAAAGTAAAGTCGGGACTCGAATCTCGACTTTTTTTATTCATGTTCCGTTCATAATATGTTGTTATGATATTACTTAAAGATTTTATACATATTATCAACTAAATATCGGGGGACAGGTTTATTTATGAATGCTAAAAAAAGTTGGTGGATTTTATTTATTATTTCTCTTTGTGTCATTATTCCATTTATGGCTCCTTATTTTCTTATTGATCCTGAGAAAAGTCGTATCCAAATTAGTTCAACTTCAATTCAATATCCTGCTTTAATTACACATATCTTTTTTGCGTTTATTGCTTTAATTGCTGGATTTTTACAATTTGTAAAAAAGATTAGATCTCGTTATCCAAGAATCCATCGAATGATTGGAACTATTTACTATACTAGCGTTTTTATTAGTGGAATTTTGTCATTGATCGTAATATTTTATATTGAAAATTTTTCAAAAGTAATGTCTTTTCTTGTTTTAGCTATACTTTGGATTTTCACTACCATAAAAGGTATTCATAGCGCTAAGAAGAAAAACTACAATGCTCATCAAATCTGGATGACTCGAAGTTTTGGAATCACTTTAGTAGCAGTAAGTGGTCGAGTTTTAGTGCCATTTATATTATTAGCCTACTTTTTGCTAAATGGATTGCATCTACCTGGTGGAAGAGAACAAATGGTTGAGGAAGCCCTAAATGTTAATATATGGGTAGGTTTATTAATAAATTTAATCACAATTGAGTGGATTATATTAAAAAAGAAGGTAGATTAAGCGACCAATTTCGCTTTATATCTACCTCCTCTTTAATTACGATTTTTCTTAAACTGCTGTAGTTTTTCAAAAATAGCCCCGTAACGTTTTTCGTTACCTGCTTCTTTTGGTTTATAGTAAACTTGATTTACTAGTCGATCTGGAAGATATTGTTGATTTACCCAACCGCCAAAATTACCTAAAGGATGATCATGCGGATAAATATAACCAACCCCATGCCCCATATCCTTTGCTCCAGCATAGTGCGCATCTTTTAAATGTGCTGGAATATCATCATGTAGCCCACTTCTCACATCATTTAATGCTCGATCAATTGATGTGACACTAGAATTCGATTTGGATGACAAACAAAGTTCAATTACTGCATTAGAAAGAATAATTCTTGCTTCAGGAAATCCAACTTGCTTTGCGGCTTCACAAGCCAGGACAACCTTCCATGGATCGCCGGCTAATCCGATATCCTCATAAGCAATCACTAATAATCTTCGAATAATGCTAGTTAAATCGCCCGCTTCAATGAGCCTCGCCAAATAATAAAGTGCTGCATTTACATCACTTCCACGAATACTTTTTTGGAAACCAGACAATGTGTCATAATGAAAATCTCCATTTTTATCATGATTAAAACCTTTTGAACGTAGAAATTCATCAATAATTTCATCTTGTACTACAATCGTTCCGTCTGACTCTTTTGTTGAGCCGTATACAATTGATTCCAAAATATTTAATGATGATCTTGCATCTCCGTTTACTCCATGAGCAATTTTTAAAATTTGTTCCTCTGAAATTTGGATTTGCAAATTTCCTAATCCTCTATCCTCATCTCTTAATGCTTTATCTAATAATTTATAAATATGTTTTGGTAAGAGCGGTTCTAATTTTAAAATGTGGTTACATCGAGATCGTATTGCACTGTTAACATCGTGGTATGGGTTCTCAGTTGTTGCCCCAATTAACGTGATAAACCCGCTTTCTACATATGATAATAAATAATCCTGTTGCAACTTTGACCAACGATGAATTTCATCTGCAAAAAGAATGATCTCACCGAACATTTTCGCCTCATGAACGATATCCTCAAGTTCTTTTTTACCAGAAGTAGTCGCATTTACAGTTACAAAACGTTTATCAACAGTACCAGCAATTGCATGGGCAAACGATGTCTTACCTATTCCAGGTTCCCCGTGTATTAACATTGAAGGAACTCGTCCGTTATGTATTAATCGATATAACGCTGATTCTTTTCCGATAATTTTTTCCTGACCAATTAATTCATCAATCGTTCTTGGTCTCATACGGTATGCTAGAGGTTCATGACTCATTTTTCTCCCTCCTTTATAACTCTTTTTACTATTGTAATTGAATTGGAAACATTTTTCATCTGCACCTAGCAAATATTTCTTTTGACTAACAATTTATTTGGTGAAGATAATAATAGATGAAATAAAGAAGGTGAAAAAATGAATGCCCCAAAAACAAAATGGTCACTTGAAGATGAAAACACATTAATTGAACTAGTTGAAAAATACGAAAGTAAAGGTAAATCGAAGCAAGAAGCATTTGAAATGGTAGCAAATATTATCAATCGGACAAAGACAGCATGTGCTTCTAGATACCGAAAACTATCAAAAAATCAATTTAGAGAAATAAACAAACCTAAAGAAGTTAGTAAGTTAAATATGCTTATAAATCCTCCTTCACTGAATATTGAAATGGTCATCCAATTCTTAATGAATTTAGAACGAAACAATCAAGCTTCGAAGGAAAATAAACAGTTAAAAGAAAGAGTAGTTAAATTAAAAATTGACAATGAAAATTTAAACAAACAAATTGTTAATCTAAAAACATTAATCCAAAAGAAACAAAATGTTTTGCTCAATCTAACAGAATAAATTTGGACAAAATAATGTAAAACATTCACAGTATATCATCACTTGTACTATTGTATAATGAAGTAACAATATGCAAAGCAATAGTAAGGAGTATAATGAAATGAATTGGAAAAAAGGCGGTTTATGGATTATTATATTTTTTATTATTAAAGGTACGTTATCTACATTATTAATAGTTACCGGTGCCAAATACTTTAACTTATCATATCTCCAAATTCTACTCCTTGTAGTTGGACTATTAGTTATTTCACTAATTGGACGTCAATTTATGAGAAGACGGAAAAATAATGCTAAAAATGAGAAGGACTTAAATATGTAACCCCTTAGCCTATAAAGTAATGTGTCCGAGCAGATTGATTGAAAGCGCTGGTCTTTCGTGGCGTGAAGCCTAGTGAGGAGCGGAGTTACCCTAGACGGTAATGAACACCGCAGACTGGTGAAGCAACGAAGAAAGCGAGCGTTTTCGGGCAGTCTGAAACCCCCAAGAAATTTGGGGGTCTTTTTTATTTATTAGGCTTACGTTTATTCATTTCAATCGATTCCATATCGTTTACAACGCCATCTTTGCCAACCTTACCGTTTTTCTCAACTACATTATTTTTCCTGTTATACTTAACATTTAAATGATTGGATAAATTATCTACACTATGCTGTTTTGAATCTTTTTCCACGTCACTTGTACTATTACAAGCAGTTAATATTGATAATGATAATCCGAAAGTACAAAATACTTTCAATGCTCTATTCAATATCAAACACCTCCTATTGAAGGTAGTTTTTACATTAATAAATAAAAAAACTGTAGGAAATTAATTCCTACAGCTAGTATTATTAGTTATTCTTTACCTACACGCTGAATTTCAATATCCTTTATTAATTCACGTACTGCATGACTAGCTGCGATTAAGCCAGCAACTGATGGTACAAAGGCGTTTGAAGAAGGTGGCATTTTTGCTTTACGAATTTTTGTATTTTCATCTGGTACGATTTCTTTACGTACATCTTCACGAATAACAATAGGACTTTCATCTGAATAGACAACTGTTACTCCTTTTTGAATACCTTCTTTGCGAAGTTTAGTTCGAATAACCTTTGCAATAGGATCGTGAGTCGTTTTTGATATATCAGCAATTTTAAATCGAGTTGGATCCATCTTATTCGCAGCACCCATACTTGAAATAAGTGGAATTCCACGACGACGACACTCTTTAATTAAGTGAATTTTATATGTAATTGTATCAGAAGCATCAATTACATAATCTAATGGAATTTCGAAAAACTTTTCAAATGTTTCTTCTGTATAAAACATTCTATGTGTAATTACTTCGCACTCAGGATTAATCTCAAGAATACGTTGCTTCATCATTTCTACTTTAGGCTCTCCAACAGTTGATAATAAAGCATGAATTTGTCTATTCACGTTTGTAATATCAATAACATCTTTATCCACTAGTATTAAACGACCGACTCCAGAACGCGCTAAGGCTTCGGCAGAAAATGAGCCAACGCCTCCAATACCTAAAATAGCTACCGTACTGTTTTGTAATCGCTCTAAACCTGCTTTACCAAAAGCAAGCTCATTACGAGAAAATTGGTGTAACATTTATTCAACTCCCACTATCTTAATCAGATTACAATGATTTAAATATACATGATACAAGCTATTTACATCAAGCTTGAATTAAAGAAAAACCGAATTTTTCTTAATCCTTCAACAAGAAAAAGGAAAGGATTAAGAAAATTAATTCCTTCACCCTTCCTTTTTATTTTACTCTTCTACAGTTGTTTTTAACGCTAATTCTTCTAATTGTGCAGAAGAAACTGGACTTGGTGCATTTGTTAATAAGCAACTTGCTGATGCTGTTTTAGGGAATGCAATTGTGTCACGTAAATTTGAACGACCTGCAAGTAACATAACAATACGGTCTAAACCTAAGGCAATTCCGCCGTGTGGTGGAGTTCCGTATTCGAATGCTTCCATTAAGAAACCAAATTGCGCTTGTGCTTCTTCTTCAGAAAATCCTAAGCATTTGAACATTTTCTCTTGTATGTCTCTTTCGTAAATTCGAACTGATCCTCCACCAAGCTCGTAACCATTTAGCACTAAGTCATAAGCTTGAGCTTTAACACTACCTGGATCTGTATCTAATTTATCAATATCTTCACGAACAGGTGAAGTGAATGGATGATGAGCAGCAAAATAACGATTTAAATCTGCATCATATTCAAGTAATGGCCAGTCAGTAACCCATAAGAAATTGAATTTAGATTGATCAATTAAATCTAAGTCTTTACCTAGTTTTAATCGAAGTGCACCTAAGCTATTTGCAACTACTGAAGCATCTGAAGCTACAAATAAGATTAAGTCTCCTGCTTGTGCCTCTACAGCTAATTTTAATGTAGCAAATTCTTCTTCACTAAAGAATTTAGCAATTGGACCTTTGAAACCATCTTCTTCAAGTTTTAACCAAGCAAGACCTTTTGCTCCATAACGACCAGCATATTCTTGAAGACCATCGATGTCTTTACGAGAATAATTTGCTGCTTGACCTTTTACATTTAAACATTTTACTTGGCCACCGTTTTCAACAGCTGATGTAAATACTTTGAATCCACTTTCTTTAGCGAAAGAAGATACATCAATTAACTCTAATCCGAAACGAGTATCAGGCTTATCAGATCCATAGCGATTCATCGCTTCATCATAGCTCATACGAGGAAGTGGTGTAACTAGTTCAACACCTTTTGTTTCCTTCATCATTTTAACCATCATTCTTTCAGACATTTCCATTATTTCCTCTTGAGAAAGGAAGCTCGTTTCAATGTCTATTTGAGTAAATTCTGGTTGACGGTCAGCACGTAAATCTTCGTCACGGAAGCAACGTGCAATTTGGAAATAGCGTTCAAACCCTGAAACCATTAATAATTGTTTAAAAATTTGAGGTGATTGTGGTAATGCATAAAACTCACCAGGATGTACTCGGCTAGGAACTAAATAGTCACGAGCTCCTTCTGGTGTACTCTTTGTTAAAATTGGCGTTTCAACTTCTAAGAAGTCTTCACCATCTAAGAAATCACGAATTGATTTTGTAATTTTTGAACGTAATTTAAAAGTGTCATACATAACTGGACGACGTAGATCTAAATAACGATATTTTAAACGAAGGTCTTCTGCTACTTCCGTTTTATTTTCAATTGCAAATGGAGGATTCTTAGCTTTATTAATAATCTCAAGCTTTTCAACAGAAACTTCAATTGCTCCCGTTTCAAGATTTGTATTAGCTGTACCTTCACCACGAGATACTACTTTCCCGTGAACGTGAAGAATAAATTCATTACGAACAGTTTCAGCTAGAGCTAAAGCTTCACCTGAAGTTTCAGGATTAAAAACGATTTGTACAAGTCCAGAACGGTCACGTAAATCAATAAAAATTAATCCACCTAAATCACGTCTTTTTTGTACCCATCCTTTAAGTGTTATACTTTGACCAATATGTGATTCTCTTAGTTCTCCACATAAATGCGTTCGTTGTTCCATTTTCAATTCCCCCATTTGTTTATTTAGAGCTTACGTATTTTACAAAGATGTCTAATGCAACTTCTTCTTGTACACCAGTCTCTTGGTCTTTTAAATTAATGACTCCTCGAGATAATTCTTCTTCACCTAGAACCGCTACATATTTTGCTTTATAACGCTCCGCTGCTTTGAATTGCCCTTTTATTTTACGATCTTGGTAATCTTTTTCACAAACAAGACCAGCTTTACGCAATTGATATAAAATAGCCGTCGCTTCTTTTTTCACTTCTTCTCCAAGTCCAATTAGGAATACATCCATTTCTTGTTGGATTGGAAGCTCGATTCCTTCTGTTTCAAGAGCTAATAATAAACGCTCTATACTTAATGCGAAACCAATACCAGGAGTATTAGGACCACCGATTTCTTCAACTAATCCGTTATAACGACCACCACCACTTAAAGTTGAAATTGTACCGAATCCTTTACCTTCTAACATGATTTCAAATACAGTGTGATTATAATAATCTAAACCACGTACTAAATTTGAATCGATCTCAAACGGAATTTTCATAGCTGTTAAATAAGATTGTACAGCTTCGAAATAGTTCATAGATTCTTCATTTAAATATTCTAAAATGGATGGTGCTGTCTTCATCGAAGGGTGATCGTGATCCTTTTTACAATCTAAAACACGTAATGGATTAGTTTCTAAACGATTATTACAATCACTACATAACTCATGTGCTACCGGTTTAAAATGCTTCACAAGCGCTTCACGGTGTGCTTTACGGCTTTCTAAGTCACCTAAACTATTAAGTACTAACTTAACATTTTTCAATCCAAGACCACGATATAAATCCATTGATAGAGCTAATACTTCTGCATCGATCGAAGGATCATTACTACCTAAAGCTTCGATACCGAATTGTACGAACTGACGATAGCGACCAGCCTGTGGACGTTCATAACGGAACATAGGACCGATATAGTACAACTTTGTAGGTTGATTGCCATTTCCGTACATTTTATTTTCAACATAAGAACGAGCGATTGATGCAGTTCCTTCTGGACGTAATGTTAATTGACGATCTCCACGATCAGTAAATGTATACATTTCTTTTTGAACAATATCCGTTGTATCTCCAACACCACGTTGGAATAATTCAGTATGTTCAAAGATTGGTGTACGAATTTCGTTATAGTTATATCGTTTGCATAAGTCTCTTGCAAACTTTTCAATATACTGCCATTTTTCAACTGTACCAGGTAAAAGATCCTGAGTACCTCTTGGGATATTAATCGACATTTTAAATCCTCCTAAATAATAAACCTCTATAAATACAAAAAACCCTCGTCCCTACTGAAATAAAAACAGTAGGGACGAGAGTTATAAGCCCGTGGTGCCACCCTAATTGAAGAACAATAAACTGTTCTCCCACTTTCATCGTTAACGCCGATTACGTTTATCCTTACTAGAAATCGTTCAGAATAAAGCCTCAGGAGTGTCTTTCAAATAGTCTACTTGTGGAAATGCTCTCAGCCACGGCACTTCCTCTCTATACAAGAGATCCTATCCTACTTTTCTCCGTCTATGGAATGTTACTATGTATCAATATGTTATTTTATATCTTACGTTCGGATACAACAAATGTCAAGAACAGTTAAATATTTTTTACGAACGCTCCAACTGTCTTTTTAAATCACGCACTTCTCTTAAAGTTAAACCAAACTCACTTGCCATCTCTAATGAATTCGATTCTTGCCCCCTATTTTGAAACTCATGAAAATCCATATTCAAGACACCTTTTCTACCGGATCCTAGACTATTACGATTATTTATTCTCATGCTGCAGTCTCCTTCCAAGTATGTTGTTATATAGGATGTCCAATTAATTAATGGATTAAACAATCAAAATATTACCTGAATACTTTGGGAAGCTTTTAATTGAATTAATATTTTTTGTACATCACTTATATAGTTCTATGGATTCAGAGAAAACGAAATGGAATCTAATCAATTTTGAGTAGTATTTAATGTGGATATTCTTGAAAGTAGATTTTATTTAGTAAAATTTGATGTTTTTATTGATAATTACATAAATCTATTGAGATTAATTGTGTTTATCAGGGTTTTATTTGCGATTTCTGATTTTTAATTGCGATTCTCTATTTTTATTTGCGATTCCTAGTTTTTATTTGCCATTCCAAAATTTTATTTGCCATTCCTAGTTTTTATTTGCAATCCCAGGGTTTTATTTGCGATTCCCTATTTTTATTTGCCATTCCTAGTTTTTATTTGCCATTCCCAGTTTTTATTTGCGTTTCCCAAATTTTATTTGCGATTCCCGAATTTTATTTACCATTCTTAGTTTTTATTTGCCATTCCAGGGTTTTATTTGCCATTCCCTATTATTATTGCGATTTCCAGTCATTACTTACTATATCCAACAAATCTTCCTCTCAACTAAAAAAACCATGGTACATACCATGGTCTAATGAAATATTCTTAAACTAGATTGAACACTTTCAACTGATCCGTCTATGAAATACATTAATCCGTAATAAACTAGGATGATTAAAATAACAAATAAAAGTGCTTTAAAGAAACTTTTGAGGATTGTAAACAAAATTACACCAGCGATTAGAATTAACACGATTGTAATTATGTCCATATAGTTACCTCCTCTGAATTCTTTGTAAGAACCCGTGTACTTCAGTATATTCGTTAAATGAAGTTATTATTTTAATAATTAAGTCTATCAAAAAAAAATGCCTCCTTTTTGGAAAAGGAGGTTAAAGATTAGCTTATTTACTTTCAATCATAATGGTAATTGGTCCCCAGTTTGTAAAGGTTACTTCCATATCTGCACCAAATATGCCCGTTTGTACTTCGTATCCTTGTTCTCGTAAATATGAATTAAAATATTCGTATAATTCATTTGCGATTTCTGGTTTAGCTGCATCTGTGAAGCTTGGGCGTCTACCTTTTCTCGTATCGCCATATAAGGTGAATTGAGAAACGGATAGAATCTGGCCTCCAACATCATTTAATGATAAATTCATTTTTCCGAGTTCATCTTCAAAGATTCTTAGGTTAACTGCTTTGTCAGCACAATATTTAACATCTTCTATAGTGTCTTCATGCGTTATTCCGACTAACAATAATAACCCTTTAGGTATTTGACCTACTACTTTTCCATCTACTACGACTTTTGCTTCTTTTGTGCGCTGTAATAATACTTTCATAAGCGGCACCTCCTATTAGTGGAAAATACGTCTCACAGAGTAAATGTCTGGAATTTGTTTAACCTTATCCACTACTTTTTGCAGGTGGTTTATATTACGAATAGACAAACTCATTGTAATAGTTGCCATTTTATTTCGATCATTTTTTCCTGTTACTGAAGAGATATTCGTTTTTGTTTCATTTACAACTGAAAGAACTTCATTTAAAAGACCACGACGATCGTAACCGAAAATTTCTATATCAACGTTATAATCACGTTCAAACGTTGGGCTTTCTTCCCAATCAACTTCAATAAAGCGATCTTCTTCACTATCATTTAACATGTTTACACAATCGCTTCTATGAACTGAGATTCCTCTGCCTTTTGTGATATAGCCAACAATATCATCACCTGGTACAGGATTACAGCATTTTGATAAACGGATTAATAAATTATCTACACCTTTTACAGAAATTCCAGCATCTTTTCGACGTGATGGAGCTTTTTTAAGATCCGAGGAAAGTTCTTTTAATCGGTCTTCTAGCTCAATTTCTGTACGTTTACGGAATCTATCTGTTAAACGGTGAGCAATCTGTGTTGCAGTAATTCCATTGTATCCAACGGCTGCATACATATCTTCTGCATTAGAGAAATTAAATTTCTCTGCGACGCGTTTTAAATTTTCAGATGTTAATACTTCTTTTAAATCACATTCTAAAGCCTTAATTTCTTTTTCAACTAATTCCTTGCCCTTTTCAACATTCTCTTCTCTTCTTTGCTTTTTAAAATATTGACGTATTTTATTTTTAGCATGTGAAGACTGAGCGACCTTTAACCAGTCTTGGCTAGGTCCATACGAATGCTTCGATGTCATAATCTCAACGATATCACCGGTTTTAAGTTTATAATCAAGTGGTACCATTTTTCCATTTACTTTTGAACCAATTGTTTTATTTCCAATTTCAGAGTGAATTCGGTAAGCAAAATCGATTGGAACAGATCCTAGTGGTAATTCAAAAACATCACCTTTTGGAGTAAATACAAAAACCATATCAGAGAATAAATCCATTTTTACTGATTCCATGAACTCTTCTGCATTTGTTGAATTATCTTGCCATTCGATAATTTCACGGAACCAACTTAATTTATTTTCTAACGTTTTTTGTGAAGTAAGATTTCCATTATCTTCTTTATATGCCCAGTGTGCTGCAACACCATATTCAGCAATTTGGTGCATTTCTTGTGTACGAATTTGTACTTCTAGTGGTTCACCTTTTGGTCCGATTACAGTCGTATGAAGAGATTGATACAGATTTGCCTTTGGCATGGCAATATAATCTTTAAAACGACCTGGCATTGGTTTCCAGCTTGTATGAATTACGCCTAAAACAGCGTAGCAATCTTTAATACTATTAACAATTACACGTACGGCTAATAAGTCATAGATCTCGTTAAATTGTTTATTCTGCTTAGCCATTTTATGATAAATGCTATAAATATGCTTAGGACGTCCAGAAATTTCTGTTTTGATTTCTACATCTTCAAGTTGAGTTGAGATTTCGTTTATAACCTCTTCTAAATATTGCTCGCGCTCTGCTCTTTTTCGCTTCATTAAGTTAACGATTCGATAGTATTGTTGTGGATTTAAATAGCGTAATGCTGTATCTTCAAGCTCCCACTTTACTTTACTAATCCCTAGTCGATGAGCTAGCGGTGCAAATATTTCTAACGTTTCATTTGCAATTCGCATACGTTTTTCTTGAGGTAAGTGTTTTAACGTTCTCATATTGTGAAGGCGATCGGCTAATTTAATTAATATAACTCTCAAGTCCTGTGCCATCGCTACAAACATTTTGCGATGATTTTCAGCTTGCTGTTCTTCCTTCGATTTAAACTTGATTTTACCTAACTTTGTTACACCATCTACAAGCATAGATACTTCTTTGCCAAAATGGGTCTCTAAGTCCTCTTTAGATACTTCAGTATCCTCTACTACATCATGAAGAAACCCAGCACTAATGGTTGTAGCATCCATCTCTAAGCCAACAAGGATACCTGCTACTTGAACCGGATGTATAATATATGGTTCACCTGACTTACGAAATTGCTCACTATGTGCGTCACGAGCATATTCATAAGCACGTTTAATAAACGCCACATCATCCTCTTTTAAATAATGGGTCGCTTGCTCTAAAACCTGTTCTGCTGTCAAAACTTGCTCAGTAGCCATCTAATCACCTTAAATCATTATTTCTTTTATTATCATGAAAATTTCGTTTTTTGTAAAGCAGGAGTCGTCAAATTTCATTTTTTTTTGCAGATCTTTGATAGAAAAAGAGCACTCTGATTAATCAGAGTACCCCGTTTGGATAACATTATCATATGTTAAAAATTAATATGTCATTAGTGTAAATATATCATAACCTTCTAATTTTTTACGACCTTCTAAGTAAGAAAGCTCAATTAAGAAAGCAATACCTACTACAATTCCACCTAATTCTTCAACTAGTTTGATTGTAGCTTCAATCGTACCACCAGTAGCTAATAAATCATCAGTGATCAGAATACGTTGACCTGGTTTAATAGCATCTTTATGCATTGTTAACGTATTTGTACCATATTCTAAATCGTAGTTGTAGCTAATAACTTCACGAGGTAATTTACCTGGTTTACGAACAGGTGCAAAACCTATTTCTAAAGCGTAAGAAATTGGACAACCAACGATAAATCCACGAGCTTCTGGTCCAACTACTAAATCAACATCTTTTTCTTTCGCATAAGCTACGATTTGATCAGTTGCTTCTTTATAAGCTTTTCCATCATTCATTAATGATGAAATATCTTTAAACTGAACGCCTTCTTTTGGCCAGTCTGGTACGATCGTTATATAATCTTTTAAATTCATTAAATAAGTGCCTCCCCATTTTCGGAAAAATGACTTTTCATATTTTGAAAAAATGTAGTTAATTCATCACATTTTGAGTACAGAAACAAACGTTCTAGTTCAATACTAGCTAATTTTCTTGCATAGGTATTAGATAAAGAGAGATCTTTCTTCTCAGTTTGTGGCAACAAACGAATTTTTCCATCCTCTATTGTAACAAATTCTAAATCAAAAAACACCTTTGTCATAAAATCGACTTGTTCTTTTTTCCATCCCATCTTACGACATAATGCCACTTCATACATATTCATGTCAAATGGATTGGTATTCGCTAAGATTGAATAGAATTTTTTAAAACTTTCTCTACTCGGAATTGGTGAGAAGAAATGTAATTCTTCTTGATTAAAAATTAAGTAGATACGCTCTGATAATCCTTTTCGAAAAACCTCTTTCAAATCATTTTCAGAACTAGGTAAATCAAGTAGGATCACATAATTATTTTGTATATTAATATCTAAGTTTAGTACATCTTCGTATGCAACAAACGTAGAAATAGGATATTTAGTCTTTAAATTTTCATATTCATTTGATGATTGATGTAAAAATATGAATTTTTCTTCGGTATGAGGTAAAGTTAATCGATGTGGCTCTTGACCTCTTAAGTCAAATAACTGCCAATGATTTACTTTAATATCATGAATCATTAACTGTGGCTTTCGTTTACCATTCCATTCATTGATAGAAGCCATTCCTAAGCAGGATACTTTTGAACCAGCTGCAATTTCATTAGCAACATGTCCAAATCCGAACCCTACAGCATCAAGGAATGTAACGTCATCTTTTAGTTGTACTTTAAGATGTGCACCTTCATTACCGATTTGTTTAATATTTAGAGCATCAACCTCATTTATTTCTAAAACAGGTTTTGGATTATGCATCCCAAAAGGTGCCAGCATATTTAATTCATTAATAAATGAGATTGAAACTTCACTAGCCTGACATTTTAAATCGACTTCTTTTAATGGGATAAAATCTTCATCTGTCATAATTTGATCTGCATATTCATTTAAACGATGTCTTAATAGCTCGACATCTTCAATAGCTAATGTCATACCAGCAGCAAGTGTATGGCCTCCAAAATGAGGTAAAATATCTTTACATTTTGTTAAGTTTTCAAATAAAGAAAAACCTTCAATGCTCCTTGCAGAACCTTTTGCAATTCCTTTTTCATGATCAATACTTAGAACAATTACTGGTTTGTAAAAGCGATCAACTAATTTCGAAGCTACGATTCCAACTACTCCTGCATTCCAGCCTTCTTTTGCGACAATAATCACTTTATTTGAACAAGATGAATCAAGTTCGTTAACTTGCTTAATTGCCTCTTCTGTCATACGTGAAACTAATTCTTGTCGTTCCTTATTTAAGATTTCAATTTGCTCTGCTCTTTTTTTAGCAATAGCTCTATCATTTTCTAAAACTAAATCTACTGCAGGCTTAGCATCGCCAAGTCTACCAACTGCGTTAATTCTAGGACCAATTGCAAATCCAATTGTTTCTTCCGTAATTGAATCTGTTGTGGTTCCACTAATTTCTAAAAGAGCTCTTAGTCCTTCACGCTGAGTTTGCTTTAGTTGCCTTACACCTTTTTTTACGATTAAACGATTTTCATCAACTAATGGTACTAAATCAGCAACTGTCCCAATCGAAACTAGTTCCAAATATTCCTCTGGCTCCCTACCTAATAATGCGGAAGCGAATTTAAACACAACTCCTACACCTGCTAATTCTTTAAAAGGATAGCTAGGACTTAGCTTTGGATGAATAATTGCAATAGCGTTTGGTAATACTTCTGGTGGTTCATGATGATCCGTAATAATTACATCCATACCTAGTTCATTTGCAAAATTAACTTCCTCAGCTGCAGAAATACCTGTATCTACAGTAATGATTAATGAATAACCTTGTTCATTTGCCCATTTAAATGCATTCTTATTTGGACCATACCCTTCAGTAAAACGATTTGGTATATAAAAATCTACTTTTGCTTCTAGTTCGATTAATGTTAAATACAATACTGAAGTACTGCTAACTCCATCTGCATCATAATCGCCAAAAATTAATATTTTTTCATCTTCTTCAATTGCTTGAAACACTCTGTCAATTGCAAGATCCATACCCTCTAATAAAAACGGGTCATGAAAGCTCATTTGATCTTCATATAAAAACTTACTTGCTGCATCTACTGTATTAAATCCACGAGTAACAAGTAGCTTAGCTAATAGAGGGGAAATCTGTAATTCTTTACTTAATAATTGCTCTTCTTGGTGATTCGATAATTTCGGTTTCCAACGTGCTTTTGACTTTAACAATACTCTCACCCCTAACTGTACTATTATACTAAAGTAAACTTATTGGATGAAAGAGTTATTTTTATCATTATATGGATTAATATGGACAAAAACATTTTCCACATCTTTTTGTTCCATCAACTTTGCTTTAACATTTTTACCAATCTTATGTCCTTCTTCAACGGTTATATATGGATCTACTGAGACTTTTATATCGATGATGACGTAATAGCCGTGTTCTCTTGCATAGAGAGAATTTATCTCTTTAACTCCTTCTACATTCCTAACTACTTCTTTATATGGTTCAATATCTTCTTCATGAAGGACATGATCCATTGTTGTATGTATTGATTCTGCTCCAATATCCCACGCCATTTTTAAAATCATAATTGCTACAATAAGCCCAGCCGCAGGGTCTGCATATAAAAGTACTGGCATATTAAATTTAGTACCAAGAATTGCAATACCAATACCAACCATAGCTGCAGCAGATGAGTATACATCAGAGCGATGTTCATATGCATTAGCGATGATTGCGTCACTATTTAACCTTTTCCCTAAAGCATATTTATAGCGAAACATCCATTCTTTTAAAAAGATAGATATAAAAGCTGCTAATAAAGCAATTAACTCTGGTGGATGAACTGGCTTAAAAAACGCGGTTATAGATGATTTAGTTATTTCAATTCCAACGATAAATAAAAGTACGGCAACAATAATAGCAGCGATTGATTCAGCTTTACCATGGCCATAAGGATGGTCCTCGTCCGGTGGCATTTTTGCAGCTCTTAAACCAAATAAAACCGCTATCGAACCGACCACATCTGACGCTGAATGTACTGCATCGGCCATTAAAGCTTTACTATTTCCAATATATCCGATAATTGCTTTAACAATTGCTAGAAGTAAATTTCCATATATTCCGATATAAGCCCCTTTCTTGGCTTCCTTATAACGCTCTTCCTGTTCCATATACTTTACCTACTTCCCTTTTTCTAACTGTAAAAAATACACTTATCATTATTAACACATTATATTAGTATCTTCAAATCATAATGAATTTAATACAAAAAAGAGTATAAGCATGAGCTTATACTCTTTTAAATTTATTTAGCTTCTTCAACATCGATTACTTGGTTTTTATCAAGTTGGCGACCTTTAATAAATAACCAAATTTGTGAAGCGATAAAGATTGAAGAATATGTTCCAACAACTAAACCTATTAATAATGCAAGTGAGAAGTTAAGAATTGCATGACTTCCGAATAAAAGCAATGCAAGTACTGCTAATAGTACAGTAAGAACTGTTTTAACAGATCGACCTAAAGTTTGACGAATTGATTCGTTAACAACCTGTTTCAATTCTTCTCTAGAACGAATTTTCTTCTTAAGCTTCATATTTTCACGAACTCGGTCAAATGTAACGATCGAGTCATTAATCGAATAACCAACAATCGTTAGAACCGCTGCGATGAATGTGATATCTACTTCTAATCTAAAGATACTAAATACTACAACAATGAAGAATGCATCATGTAGTAGGGCAATTACTGAAGCAATTGCATATGAGAATTGGAAACGTAATGATACGTAAAGAATAATACCTGCTGATGCGATAATTAATGCTTTAATGGCATTAGCTGCTAATTCTCTACCAACAACTGGATCAACAGTACTTACGTTTGGTTCTACCCCAAATTTAGCTGTAAAATCCTTTTTCAAATCATTAATCTGATCTTTTGTTAATACTCCTTTAAATACGATTGAACCTGTTTTTGCATCATTTGTAGAAACAGTAATACTTTCAGGCTTCAAGTTCATTTTTGAAATTTCATCATTAACAACTTGTTTTGTAACTGCTGATTTTGATTCAAATGTTACACGTGTACCACTTGCAAAATCAATTCCTAAATTCAATCGGAAAATAGAAAGTATAATAACCCCTACAACTACTGTAACGATTGAAAAATAAACAAATTTTCGACCAACGCTTACAAAATCGACTTTATCATATTTTGTAGGAGGATGTGCTAAGTTATGATTTAAACCAAGAATTTCACTTTGTTTAATACCAAACCATGTTTTCTTATTATTTAAGTAACGACTTTGAACTAATAAAGAAAGTAATAAACGAGTACCGAATACTGCAGTTAAAAAGCTTACTAAAATACTAACAATTAAACTTGTTGCAAAACCTTTTACTGAGCTTGTACCGAATGAGAACAATACCACAGCAGCAAGTAAAGTTGTAATATTAGCATCAAAGATCGTTCCAAATGAACGCTGATTACCTGCACGATAAGCAGATGCTACTGATTTTCCTAGTTTAAGCTCGTCCTTCAATCTCTCAAAAGTAATAATATTGTTATCAACCGCAATACCAACACCAAGGATTAATGCCGCAATACCTGGAAGTGTTAATACCGCATTCATGCCGTCAAATACAAGTAATGTTACGTAAGTATAAGCCATTAACATGATGCTTGCGATTAAACCTGGTAAGCGATAGAAATAAAGCATAAATAAGAAAATAACTGATACACCAATAATTCCAGCAAAAATTGTTTCATGCAGAGCATCTGTACCAAATTTTGCACCGATTGATGTTGAATACATTTCTTCAAGGTGTACTGGAAGAGCCCCTGCATTTAATAAATCTGAAAGTTCTTTTGCACTTTCAACCGTAAATGTAGAGCCTACAATAGAAAGTGAATCGTCTGTAAATACTTGATTTACACTAGCTGCAGATAAGAATTTAGGTTTTGCTTTTGCAGATTCCTTTTTGAAAGAGTCTTGTCCTTCTTTGAAATCTAACCAAATAACCATCATATTATTTGGAGCACCCATTTTTAATACTTTACTTGTAACATCTTTAACCTTAGAAGCATCCTTAAATGTGATTGATACACTAGGTTTACCCATTTGGTCAAATGTTTGCTTTGAAGCGCCTTCTTTTAAATCCGCCCCAGTCATTAGAACCTTATCATTTACGTCACGAATTGTTAAGTTCGCTTCAGTAGAAAGAATATCACGTGCTTTAGCTTGATCTTTTACACCAGCTAATTGTACACGAATACGATCTTTCCCTTCGATTTGAATGTTAGGTTCACTTACTCCTAATACGTTTACACGTTTTTCAAGAGCTTTTGCTGTACTTACTAAAACATTTTTGTTAATTTTGTCGCCTTTCTTAATCGGCTTAACTTTGTAAAGTACCTCAAACCCGCCCTGTAAATCCAGACCAAGCTTAATATTTTTCGCGGTACCAAATACAGTTGTGCCGATTACTGCTGCTAATACAGCAATAATTAAGAAGAAGGCAACAATTCTGTTACGCTTCACCATGTTGTGAATTTCCTCCTCTAACTAGTTCAAGTTCTAGTACGAAAATGGTATGTTTTCATTCTTATATTATACAAATGCAATTTTTTTATTGTCAATTAATGGTTAAACTGACTCTCCAAACTGCCAAGTAGGTGATTTAAATGCTTCGATTCGAATGTAATTCATATAATCGTTTACAGTTAATGAGAGTATGTCTTCTACCAGTTGAAAAAGCTTTGGTTCATCCTCTTTCTTTCGCCATAAGGTTCTTTCGAGGCATTCCCATAAATCATCCTCACTGACAGTATCGAATCCAAGCATTCTAAATTCATCCAGTTTACTTTCAATTACCACCTGTAGCTTAGGTTTAAATTCTGCAGCTTGTTGATGAAAAGTCGACATACTCTTCCCCCCTAATTTTCTGTATTTTTAGAAAAATGATTTTAGACCTTCACATTCATTTCCTAGATGTTGAACTAACTTGTCATGCTTGCCTACATTTCTAGCATATATATAATTGTAAATCATTCTAGGCTGTTTGAGAAGGTGGTAAAAGTAATGACAAAGCAAACGTTTTTAAGAGGAACGTTTTTTTTACTTATTGCAGGGCTTATCACAAGAATATTAGGATTTTTTAATCGAATTGTTGTAGCAAGAATTATGGGTGAAGAGGGCGTAGGATTATTTATGATGGCAGTCCCGACACTATTTTTGGTCATGACGCTTACACAGCTCGGCCTCCCAATTGCCATCTCAAAATTAATTGCAGAAGCAGTTGCTCAAAATAGACAAGATCGGATAAAAAAGATTTTAGCTGTTTCAATGTCAATAACTGGCATATTAAGTATTATTTTTACAACAGCAATGATTTTTTTATCCCCTTTCATTGCGAAAAACTTATTAACGGATGCAAGGACTATGTACCCACTAATTGCCATCGCTCCTGTTGTTCCAATTATCGCAATCTCATCAGTTTTACGAGGATATTTTCAAGGCGTACAGAATATGCGACCTTCCTCCTTTTCCCAAGTTATTGAACAAGTTGTTCGTATAGTACTAGTTGCAGTTTGTACTAAAACTTTTTTACCATATGGCGTTGAATTTGCCGCTAGTGGCGCCATTATCTCTTCTGTATTAGGAGAATTAGCTTCATTAATTTATATGCTGTATGTATTTAAGAAAGAAAAAAATGCAAAGTTCATTTCAGGATTTAAGAACAATATTAAAGATGGAAGAAAAACACTTAGTGACCTACTAAGTATTGCATTACCAACAACTGGAAGTCGTTTAATTGGTTCAATATCAATGTTTTTAGAACCAATCGTTGTCTCACAAAGTTTAGCGATTGCAGGTGTAAGTGCAGCTGTTGCAACTAAACAATATGGATTACTTGCAGGATACGCTTTACCTCTATTACTTTTACCAGCGTTTATTACTTATGCATTATCTACTTCACTTGTGCCAGCGATTAGTGAAGCAATGGCCAAAAAGGATCGTGTAACTGTTGAAAGAAGATTGCAGCAAGCACTACGTTACTCAATGATTGCTGGTGGTTGGTCCGTTGTCATTTTATACGTATTTGCTTCACCGATTTTAACACTAATGTACAAAAGTGACCAAGCTACGAATTTTATATTACTTTTAGCACCTTGCTTTATTTTTTACTATTTCCAAGGACCACTACAAGCTGTATTGCAGGCACTTAATCTGGCAAATTCAGCTATGATTAATAGCTTTGTCGGTTCAGTCGTTAAAATCGCTAGTATTTTATTACTAGCTACAAATCCAAAGTTCGGTATTAACGGTGTTGCCTTAGCTATGAATATTAGTATTGTAACAATAACAGTTCTTCACTATTTCACTGTATTAAAGGCCATTAACTTTTCGATTTTTGTTAAAGATTATGTTTATTGTTTAATCATTTTAGGTATTTGTATTTATGTCGGAAAGTTCATCAAAGAATATGTAGTTTTTTCATCTTCTTTATTAGTACAAACCTTAGTAAGTATTTCTGTTGTTACATTAATGTATATCTTATTAATTTTATTATTTAACCTAGTTAAGAAAGATGAGATCATCCGAATCCCATTCTTTAAAAAGCTGATTACAAGATGATTGATAATAGAATAGATCATAACAAAACCACAAAGTAATTAATGTACTTTGTGGTTTTGTTGTTGTTGAAAAAAGGTTTAAATAATTTTTTTTTAGCGAAATAACATTAATTTAATTAAAAACGTAAAAAAACTATTTTATCAATGAGAATCAGAAACCTTATGTACCATGGAACATAGTGTTCATACTTTTCATATTGACTCTAAAGTATTTCAACACTCTGACCACAATATTTAATGTTATTTTCCACTTCAAGATACCGTTATCTCTTACTCCTGCATTATTCGTCTTTTTTATCAAAAAATATTTCTCCGCCTCGTAAGCTGCAATATGATACTTGTTTAAATTCATCATAACCATGTTTTTTTAACTGTTCTAGTAACCATTGTTTATCTTTATGATACTGATTTAAATTATCTTCTTGTACGATGCCATCTAATATTAATGGAAATGTGAGTGAACTATAATTTATATCACCGTTTATTTCCTTTTTGAATATTGATAATTTTCCTGTAGGCTCTAGTAGTGCATAATCAACATCTCGTACGTCTCCAATATCCTTCTCTCTAAGTTGGAGTAATAAGTCGTCAAACGTATATCTCTGTTTTTTCATCTCTTTCTCTAAAACTTTACCTTTACTAATGATTAATACGGGATGTCCATCTAATATTTTTCTAAATTTAACACTTTTTAGCGAAATTAAGGAAAAAATTATTTGGATAACAACAATTAAAAACATTGGATAAATCACTTTTATAATCGGTTCATTGTGGGTTTCAATTCCGATGGCTGCTATTTCAGTTAATAATATATAGACGACTAAATCTAATAAACTTAACTCTCCTATTTCTCTCTTACCCATTAACCGAAAGAAAAATGCAATAATTAAATAAATTAAAATGGTACGAACCGTCATAGAACCTAATTCCATTTTACTTACCCTCACATCCAAAACTTGTTGATTTTAAAAAACATGTTCTTTAGCTAGCGCTTAAAACCTGTAAATATGAGTCCAAATACAACTAATTTTCCATAAAGAAAATAATAGTAGAATTTTGTTCATAATTTTACTATTTGTAATTGCTCTATAAGTATTCTAAAAATTCATCTCATGAATATGCTTGTATTAAAAGAGTGTACAAGGGGGAATATGAATGAAAAAAACAGCTGTAGCTGTCTCTTTTGGCTTTTTAACTATTCTATTATTAGTATTGTCAATTAGTTTGATTTTATCATTATTACTTAAACTAACTTCTCTTACAGAAGCAAGTGTTACAACGACAACTCTTATCCTATCATTTATCGTAATGTTAATTGGTGGTTTTGTTACAGGAGCTAAAGGGAAAGAAAAAGGTTGGATTCTAGGATTATTAACGAGTGGAGCGTATTCTATTTTTGTATTTTTTGTACAGTTTCTTGGCTATGACCGAACTTTTTCACAGGAACAAATAATGTATCATGGTATTTTCTTAGGTGTTTGTATGTTAGGGTCTATTTTTGGAGTGAATGCAGCAAGTAATAAATCTTATAATAAATAATCAGTCTGATAATCAACTTTTTTTGAGTTTTTCCACTACAGACTTAATTTAAATTTCTTATAAAATAAACAAAACGCTAGTTTCCAAAATGGAACTAGCGTTTCTTACGATACAATTAATAAAAATTAAGCTTGTGTTCTTGTTTCACGAATTGCGTTTTTTTCAAATACCATACGTGATCCATCAGCAGTTTTTAAAGTGATTGTATTATTTTCTTCGTTAACAGCATCAACTAAACCATGTAATCCACCGATTGTTACAACCATATCGCCTTTGCTAATTCCAGCTTGCATAGCAGCTGTTTGCTTTTGACGCTTTTGTTGTGGACGGATTAGTAAGAAGTAGAAAACTATGAACATTAATATTAGAGGTAAAATCCCCATTAAACCATTACCCATCTTAATCTTCCTTTCAATATGTAAATTTTAGAAGTTCCTAGCGTTCGGCTTATTAAAACCGTATTGTTCAAAAAACTCTTCTCGGAAATCACCTAAACGGTCTTCGCGGATTGCTTGGCGAACTTGTTCCATTAATTGTAACAGAAAATGTAAGTTATGGTAAGTAGTCAAACGCATTCCAAACGTCTCTTCACATCGGATTAAATGACGGATATATGCTCTTGTATAGTTTTTACATGCATAACAATCACAATTAGGATCAAGTGGAGAATAGTCCTCTGCATATTTTGCATTCTTAATTACTAATCGACCTTCACTAGTCATACATGTACCATTTCGAGCGATACGCGTTGGAAGTACACAGTCAAACATATCCACTCCTCGAATTGCGCCATCAATTAATGAGTCAGGAGAACCCACTCCCATTAAATATCTTGGTTTATCTGTTGGTAGGAAAGGTGTCGTAAACTCTAAAACTCTATTCATTACATCCTTTGGTTCACCAACTGATAATCCACCAATTGCATAGCCTGGGAAATCTAAAGAAACTAAGTCTTTTGCAGATTGTTTACGAAGGTCTTCGTATTCTCCCCCTTGTACAATACCAAATAATCCTTGATCCTCTGGTCTTTGGTGTGAATTTAAACAACGCTCTGCCCATCTGCTAGTTCTCTCAACTGAACGTTTCATATAATCATACTCAGCAGGGTATGGTGGACACTCATCAAACGCCATCATGATATCAGAACCTAATGCATTTTGAATTTCCATCGCCTTTTCTGGTGAAAGGAATAATTTATCGCCATTTAAGTGATTTCTGAAATGTACGCCTTCTTCTTCTATTTTTCGGAATTGACTTAAGCTAAATACTTGGAATCCTCCTGAATCTGTTAAGATTGCACGATCCCAGTTCATAAATTTATGTAAGCCACCAGCTTTTTTAATAATCTCATGACCAGGTCTTAACCATAAATGGTAAGTATTACTTAAAATAATACCTGATCCCATTGCTTTTAAATCTTCAGGAGCCATTGTTTTAACAGTGGCTAAAGTTCCAACAGGCATAAATGCGGGAGTTTCAAATGAACCATGTGGAGTATGGACAATTCCTAATCTCGCACCTGTTTGCTTACAAGTTTTAATATGTTCATAACGAATTGCTGTCATTTTTCGATTCCTTTCAATTCTTAAATTATTAACATGGCATCGCCAAAGCTAAAAAAGCGATATTTTTGTTCTACTGCTTCTTTATAAGCAGCTAAAACTGGTTCTCTACCAGCTAAGGCACTAATTAGCATAATTAGAGTTGATTTTGGTAAATGGAAGTTCGTAATCATCCCGTCAATTCCCATAAATTTATATCCTGGGAAAATGAAGATAGACGTCCAACCACTAGCCCCTTCAAACTTACCGTTATTAGCTGTAGCAATCGTTTCAACTGTGCGAGTAGAAGTAGTTCCAACAGTAATGATTCTACCACCGTTTGCTTTCGTTTCATTTAACAGTTTAGCCGTTTCTTCAGACATATAGTAGTATTCCGAGTGCATATCATGTTCTTCAATAGATTCTACACTTACCGGTCTAAATGTACCTAAACCTACATGTAACGTAATAAATGCTAACTTTACACCTTTTTCTTGAACTTTAGCTAAGAGTTCTTTTGTAAAATGTAAACCTGCCGTAGGTGCTGCCGCTGAACCAATTTCTTTTGCGAATACAGTCTGATAACGATCTTTATCTTCTAATTTTTCTTTAATATATGGGGGAAGCGGCAT
The DNA here is from genome assembly GCF_002585125.1 of Bacillus sp. AFS029533. Taxonomy (NCBI): domain Bacteria; kingdom Bacillati; phylum Bacillota; class Bacilli; order Caryophanales; family Bacillaceae; genus Bacillus; species Bacillus sp. AFS029533. The sequence continues at coordinate 106,981 of NZ_NUQC01000010.1, forward strand.
TTCACCTAGTTGGTCTAAGATTTCATAAAATATCCCATCGTATTGGAATTTTAATTTTCTTCCACCTTGATCACTAGAACCTACACATTCTGCCTTTAATCTTCCATCTCCAAATAAAATGATTGTACCTTCTTTTACTCTTTTAGCAGGCTTAACTAATGTTTCCCATACATCCTGCTCTTCTTGTTGAAGTAATAATACTTCAATTTGGGCACCTGTATCTTCTTTCACACCAAATAATCTAGCAGGCATGACTTTTGTTTCATTTAAAACTAAACAATCGCCCTCTTGTAAATAATCTAACACATCAGGAAACTGTTTATGCTCTACATTTCCAGACTCTTTATGTAATACCATTAGTCTCGATGCTTCTCGGTCCAACAAAGGCGTCTGAGCAATCAATTCTTCAGGTAAATCAAAATCAAATAAATTTACATCCATTTCTATACACCTCATATATTTCAGGAGTATGGAGAAAGGAAGATTATAACAATCCCCTTTTCCAAACTCTATTTATATTCGTACTCATTTATTTTCTCCCAAATAGTGAAAAAATAAGTGAAAGTAAAATACTTATGATAATACATGTTACAATCGGAAAGTAAAACGATACATTTCCTTTTTTTATAAAAATATCGCCTGGAAGTTTCCCTACAAATCGAATAAACAATCCAACAACTAATAAGATAATTCCTAACGTAATTAAAATTTTTGACAAATCAATCATTGCTCCGGCACCTGCAACCCAAAATGTTTGTATGTTAAATCCGTAACAATTCGTCCCCTAGGAGTCCGCTGAAGAAATCCAATTTGAAGTAAATATGGCTCATATACATCTTCAATCGTTTGTGACTCTTCGCCAATTGAAGCTGCAATCGTATCAACCCCAACAGGACCGCCCTTAAATCGCTCAATAATAGCTAATAACAATTTATGATCGATATGGTCTAGACCTGCTTCATCTACCTGCATTTGAATTAAAGAGTCTTTTGCTATTTCAAAGGTAATGATTCCACTTCCTTGAACTTGAGCAAAATCTCTAACTCTTCGTAATAAACGGTTTGCAATTCGAGGTGTGCCTCGAGACCTTCTAGCTACCTCTAAAGCAGCGTCATTTTCAATTTCCATTCCAAATAACTCTGCTGTTCTTTTAACGATCAATGCTAGCTGTTCAACTGTATAAAACTCTAACCGATTTAATACTCCAAAACGATCTCTAAGTGGTGAAGAAAGAAGTCCTGCTCTAGTTGTTGCACCTATTAATGTAAATGGTGGCAAATCAATCCTTACCGACCTAGCAGTTGCATCCTTGCCAATTACAATGTCAAAGAAAAAGTCTTCCATTGCTGGATAAAGTACTTCTTCTACTGTTCGAGGCAGTCGGTGAATTTCATCGATAAATAATACATCACCTGGTTGAAGTGAAGTCAAAATAGCTGCTAAATCTCCAGGACGCTCAATTGCTGGACCTGAAGTCGTTTTGAATCCAACACCTAGTTCATTTGCAATAATCGCTGCTAAAGTAGTTTTACCTAATCCAGGAGGACCGTATAATAAAACATGATCTAGAGACTCATTTCGCATTTTTGCAGCTTCAATAAAAACTTGCAAATTCTTTTTAACTTTATCTTGCCCTATATATTCCCTTAATGATTGAGGCCGTAGTGAAAGTTCTTGATCAAATTCCTCGCCACTACTTTCACTTGATAAAATTCGGTCATCCATATTCATCACCTCTTAGCTTGCAAAAGTAATTGAAGTGCTTTTTTAATATATTCATCAGTTGAAAGTTTTTCATTCTTTAATAATGGTACGATCTTTTTAACTTCTTTTTCTGCATAGCCTAATGCTTTTAAAGCTTCAATTGCATCATCTAATGAAGATGCTGCACTTTCTTTCTCTTCAATAGCATCTATGTCAGTAAATAAATCGACTTGAACTGCTCCAAAGACTTTTTCAAGTTTACCTTTTAAATCAAGGATCATCTGTCTTGCTGTCTTTTTACCAACACCAGGAAATTTTGTTAAAAATGCCTCGTCCTCTTCTTCTATCGCATGAACAATTTGATTTGGCTCTCCAGTCGCAACAATTGCCAAGGCACCTTTAGGTCCGATTCCTGACACACTTAACAATTTTTGAAATAAAGTACGTTCATCTAGTGTTTTAAAACCATATAACATCATAACATCTTCTCTTACATAATGATGAGTATAAACTTTTAAGATTTCGTTTGAAGGTCTAAAAACATACGGATTAGGTGTAAATAATTGATAGCCCATTCCATTATGATCAATTACAATATATTCTGGTCCAACCCATTCTATCTTTCCAATTATGTATTCGTACATGGTTTTCTCCCCTTTTTACATGTATTCCATTGTACCATAGATAGAAGAAGGAGAAAAATAGTCGGCTGTCGAAAATAAAAATTTTATACATATGATTTAACTAAAAAGTTCATATAAAAATGACTAAAAAATATAGCAAATTTTTAAAAGCTCGATACTTAAGAAAATACATAGGGAGGCTATTCGATTTGAACATGTTTCCAGTTCTAACTACAGAGAGACTTTATTTAAGAGAAATCAAAGTCACTGATCTTAATCGAATGTTCAATATTTTATCAAGAGAAGATGTCACCAAATATTATGGACTAGATGCACTAAAAAATAGTAGTGAAGTATTGGACGTAATTCACTATTTTAGAGAAATGTATGAAACGCGCAATGGCATCCGTTGGGGAATGATTGATAATGAAACAAACAAATTAATTGGAACCTGTGGATTTACAGCCTACCAAGAACGAAACAAAAGGGCAGAAGTTGGCTATGAACTACACCCAGACTATTGGAGAAAAGGTTTTGCGACAGAAGCTTTAAAAGCATTATTATCATATGGATTTGATATTCTTCAACTAAATCGAATTGGAGCAATCGTTTATCCAGAAAATCTCCCTTCCCAAAAACTCCTTGAAAAAATAGGATTTACGAATGAAGGTCTACTACGTGAGTATTTAATACAAGGTAGTACAGCGCATGATACGTATGTTTATTCAATTTTGCGAAACGAATGGGAAAGAGCTCAGGAAAAGGAAGTTCGCGATCGGAAAAATGACTTGATCCATAAAAATACAAAAAATCCACAAGGAAAATAAATCATCTTTGTGGATTATTTTTTATATTTAGTTAGTCGTTACCGATTGACCACAGTCGAAATACGAATTTCAATTTACGATTCTTTCATACTCTTTTAAGTAATGTAATAGATAATCGTAATGATTTTTGGTCGAAATTTTAATCCCTCTCTCAAGCTGCTTTTGTTTATTTACTTCTAATTTATTCGTATCTATTTGAAAAAAAGATTCAATAATATTATTACCACTTGGCGCTCCAATATATAAATTCAAAACTCCATTTGAATTTATTCCTAAATAACCTTTGGATTTTAAAGTAGGAGAAAGATCATTAATTTTTTTCATTAATACGATTTGATCATCATTTTCTTCTATGACTTTCCAACCCTTAAATTCTTTTTTGACTTGCCCCAGGGTTTTGTGTTGATTAATATAAATTTCTTCAATCACTTCACCGTTTATATAGACTTTATGTAAAATGATTGTAATCCCCTTTTTGTTCGAACTAGGATGAATATCATTATGAGCTGCCAATGTTTCAGTTTGTGCCGGTATTAATAAAGCTAGTAAACAAACAAATATTAAAATGAACTTTTTCACAAACATCCACTCCTTTAGACAAAATCATACAAGCTTTTTTAGTTTGACCATTCCTTTTATCTTTATCCAAACTGTTTAAAATTTTTATAGTAAATGGCCATAAATATCTAAACAAAAAACCCTAAAGCGTTGTCTTTAGGGAAGGGGGATGAAAGCTAATGATCTTCATCTTTTCTAATGAAAGAATCTTATCTTTTTAACTTTGTAATTTTATCTTTAATGATCAGATAGATTTTCAAATAGAGATATAAAAAAATTAGGTGCCACTTCAATTTTCTTATGAAATTTAAAACCAAAAGTTTTATATAAGTTAATGGCTGGTAGGTTATCTGATCCTGTTGAAACAATTACCTTTTTCTTTTTTGCAATTTCATTTAAAAAATAATGAACTAATTTTCTTGCAATTCCCTGCTTAAAGCAACTAGGATGTACTACCAATCTACATATTTGATATTCATTATCGCCTTCTGAATAGGCCAAAAATCCTTTTAAATCATGTTCAATCACATAACCGATAAAGACTTCTTTGGAATCTCTAATACTTTCGACATTGTCCTTTAATTGTGGTATTCCTTCAAAATTGATTAACTTTGCCTCTTCCATATATGCAGGTAACTGTACATTTAAAATTGAATTTGCCATTTTTTTATCTTTATTGTCTAGTTTTAAAATCAAAAATTTTCTCCTCCTAATCCTCTGACCTTACTCCTACGCTTTTGATAAGCCATTTAGGATATAAAAGTTAAATAACTCTGTAATTTTTTTAGGACTTAGTGCTACATGCTCTTTCTCCCATTCGATTTTAAGTGTTGTATAAAGTCGAAACATGACTAAAGCGGTGATTTCGGGATCACATTCAACAATTTCTTTCTTTTCTATTGCTTCTTCAATTTTTTTCTGTATGTATAGAATGATTGAATGATTCAATCGTTTTAAAGCGTCATGTACTATAGTCGTTCCAATTTCTTTTTGTTCCTGAAGTAACTTTATTGTTAATTCATGTTCATTATGAAAGGCTATAAAAACTTCAATTCCTTTATGTGCTTTTTCAATGAATGAATCTTCATCACGAATGGATTGTTCAGCTAAAAATTTCATTTCAGTAATCAAATTATTGATGATTTCATCAAACAATTCTTCTTTATTTTTAAAGAAAGTATAAATCGTTCCCTTTCCAACATTTGCCTGTTTTGCGATTTGACTCATTGTAGTTGCTTTATAGCCAAAAATGGTAAATGACTTTGTGGCAGCTTGTAAAATATTTTGCTTTTTCAAAAAACTCACCTCAACTTCTCTTGTTACCCAATTGACCATTTCAAACTTTTGGTCAATATAAAAATCACTTTACCATATTGTTGAACCCTCATCAAACGAATTATTTAACAATTCTAAGAACTAAAAGTAACTAATCTTTGGGAATTGTCCCTAAACTGAAATTTTAAAAAAGGAAGAAGCAAGAGCTTCTTCCTTTTCAATGTAAAAAATTATTATTTATCGGTTTGGATTAGTTGCATCCTTCACATCATTTTTTACATTACGATACATATGTTTAACATTTTGTTTTGTATCGTATAATACATTTTTAGTGGCATTTGGAACATTATTTGTAATGTTATTTAAATTATTTCTAATTGTTCCATCGAATGTTACATATACTTTTTTACCACTAGTGTATGGTGATAAAGCGTCTTTAATTTTTGATCTAAATGCGCTTTCATCAACATTTTTATTTACCAAATCTACTGCAACAAGAACCTGATCACCAACAGCAACCGTGCTTGCTTTGGATACATTTGACATTTGTTCTACTCGTTTAGAAATTTGGTCAGCAAACTTTCGTTCACCCGCATTCATATTAGTGTTTGTACTAATATTTGTATATGGTACAAGAGGAGCTGTATTTAGATCGTTATTATAGCGAACTTGATCCATGTTGTAGTTTCTATTCATATTGTTGACATTTCTTCCATACGTTCCGTCATGGATAACGCCATCATTAGAATACTCACTACTTAAACCTTCATTTATACGATCATTTCCGTAGTGATTATTTTTCTTTGTGAAATAATCTTGGTTATTAGGATAGTTTACGTTTTCATAACGATAATTAACAGCATAAGGGTTTGTCGGTCTATTGAAGTTTACTTTTTCATAACCAACATTTCTTTTATGGTCATTCATGGCATTATTGTTTGTTCCACAAGCAGATAATGTTAAAGCTGTTAGCACCGTACCTGTAGCAACGATAAGACCTTTTTTATTCAATATAAAACCCTCCCTTTATTTACACCCAATTGTAATACCAAAGTTGTATTACAAAGTTAGGTTGACCTTTTTAGGTGGATTTTAAATTGTTAATAGATGGTTTGAAACTCATTTTAAGTAAAAAAGTAGCCTTTATAGGCTATTACATGTGAACTTAATTTCTACTCCAATTAATTCCAGTATGAAATAGTTAAAATAAAAAAAAGACGATTAGAAAATAATCGCCTTTTTAAATAAAATTCATTATTGTTCATCTTCCTCAAAATATGGCACTCCGTATGAAGACTGATTTTGTGCATAAGGAGTAAATAATTGCGAATTTGGATCAAAATAAGGTTCTGATGCATCACGATACATTGGTGCCGGTCCAGTAGCATACGGTGAAACAACTGGTCCGCCTTGGAACTTTGGATAGTCCATAGCTGGCAATGTTTGTGGGAAGTTTTCATTTGGTCCCATATATGCTGGCATTGTTTGTGGGAAGTTTGCGTTTGGTCCCATGTATGCTGGCATTGTTGCTGGGAAATTTGCGTTTGGTCCCATGTATGCTGGCATTGTTGCTGGGAAGTTTGCGTTTGGTCCCATGTATGCTGGCATTGTTGCTGGGAAGTTTTCATTTGGTCCCATATATGCCGGCATTGTTGCTGGGAAATTTTCATTTGGTCCCATATAGGCTGGTAATGTTTGTGGGAAATTTCCGTTCGGTCCCATGTATGCCGGTAATGTTTGAGCTAAATTCGGATTCGGTCCCATATAGGCTGGTAGCGTTTGGCCTGTATTTGGATTCGGTCCCATATACGATGGCATTGTTTGCCCAGTATTTCCTGGCATTGGTGCTGGTAAAGGTGTTGGAACAGGTGCAGGTAATGGCATTGGCATCGCAGTTGGCGGAACTGGTGCTACTGGCACTCCTCCAGTCGCTCCTGTTACTTCTCCTCCTGGCAACATCGGCATAGCTCCAAAACTCGGTAATGTTGGTAATGCCCCTCCTTCACCTCGTGGATAATATGGGAAGCCAGCGTTTGGTCCCATATAGGCCGGTAATGTTTGAGGGAAGTTTGCGTTTGGTCCCATATATGCTGGCATTGTTTGTGGGAAGTTTGCGTTTGGTCCCATATAGGCCGGCATTGTTTGTGGGAAGTTTTCATTTGGTCCCATATATGCTGGTAATGTTTGTGGGAAATTTCCGTTCGGTCCCATGTATGCTGGTAATGTTTGGGCTGCGTTTGGATTTGGTGCTGCATATGCTGGTAACGTTTGGGCTGCGTTTGGGTTTGGTCCTACATATGCTGGTAGCGTTTGAGCTGCGTTTGGATTTGGCCCCATATATGCTGGTAATGTTTGCGGTACATTCGGTCCTGAGTATGCTGGTAGTGTTTGTGGTGCGTTTGGTCCCATATAAGCTGGTAAAGTTTGTGCTGCATTATTTGGCCCCATATAGGCTGGTAATGTTTGTGCTTTGTTAGTAGCTACTGGTGATACTTGCGCATTTGGTTTTCCTGTTGATACTGGCGATACTTGCATATTCGGTTTTCCCGTTGCCACTGGTGACACTTGCATATTTGGTTTTCCTGTTGCTGCAGGTGAAACTTGCATATTTGGTTTCCCTGTTGATACTGGTGATACTTGCATATTTGGCTTTCCTGTTGATACTGGTGATACTTGCATATTTGGTTTTCCTGTTGATACCGGTGATACTTGCATATTCGGTTTTCCTGTTGCTACTGGTAAGACTTGCTCTTTCGGTTTTCCAGTTGATACTGGTGATACTTGCACATTTGGTTTTCCTGTTGCTACTGGTGATACTTGCACATTTGGTTTTCCTGTTGCTACTGGTGATACTTGTTGATTTGGTTTTCCTGTTGCTACTGGCGATACTTGTTGATTTGGTTTTCCTGTTTCCGCTGGTGATACTTGCGGATTTGGTGTTGACGGAGAAACCAATGATCCTGGGAAGTAGTTCTTTTTCTCTGACATGCTTTGTCCTCCCTTGGTGTTCACATTTGATTTATTTTCATTTATCGGATTTTTAACTGCCACTGGCGAAACAACTTGCGGTATGTTCGCATTTGGTTTTCCAGTTTGAACAGGAGATACTTGTTGATTCGCATTATTTGTCGCAGGTGATACAGTCGGTTTCGCAGGTGGAATAGGTACCTGAATTACAGGTTTTACTGTCGGTGTAACCTCTACATTAATATTCAAATTATTATCAACTGGCTTTGTATTCGGCATGACAGCAGGTTGTGTCTGAGCTACAGGTTGAACATTTCCTTCTTCTACCTCCAAAGCAACACTTGGCTTAGGTTGCTGTACCTCCTTTTTAGAACCTAATGGGGCTGGTTTTTCTCCCCTTTCTGGCACTTTTATTTTCATGCCAGGATAGATCATATCTGGATTACTTAGTTGGGCATTTAATTTAACGATCTCTTCGTAGTCGATGTTATATTTTTGAGCAATGCTCTTAAGGGTATCGCCCTTTATTACTATGTGAATTCTCACCTTTTCCCCTCCTGACCAATTGCCTCTACGTTGGATTGTACATTAGTACCTCACAACAATGTATGTCTGAATATTTGTATTTATGATAGAAGGTATTTTAATTTATGACGAGTAAGCTTGTATAAGTATTTACTTTATTCTTGTTTTTTCTATAAAAAAATCATTTAGCTCATATTGAACTAAATGATTTTATTTTTTTGCTATTTAATTTTTAAGCAAGCTCAAGCATTTTATCTAATGCCTTAATTGCATCTTTTGCAGTTTGTTTATCAACTGTAATAATATTTTGGATATTACCTTTTTCGATATTTTCTAAAGACCACAATAAATGTGGTAAATCGATACGATTCATCGTTAAACAAGGACACATAAATGGATTTAATGAAATAATCTCCTTATCAGGATGATTTTTAATAATTCTTTGAACCAGATTCATCTCAGTTCCAATTGCCCATTTACTTCCTGCAGGAGCAGCTTCAATTTGGTCAATAATATATTTCGTAGATCCATTGTCATCACTTGCTGCTACAACTTCTCTTGAACATTCTGGATGCACAATAATTCTCATATCTGGATGATTTTTTCGTACATTCTCAATATTTTTCACTGTAAAATTTTCATGAACCGAGCAGTGACCTTTCCAAAGTATTACTTTAATGTTATTTAGATCGCCCTCATATTCTAAAGTATCCGTTATTGGATTCCAAATTGCCATATGCTCTAATGGTACACCTAATTCAAATGCTGTGTTTCTACCTAAATGTTGATCAGGTAGGAATAAAATACGTTCTTTTTGTGTAAAAGCCCATGAAACAACCTTTTTAGCATTAGATGAAGTTACGGTTGCCCCATCATTTCTACCGACAAACGCTTTAATAGCAGCAGTTGAATTAACATATGTTAACGGTAAAATCGTGTCTCCAAAAAGCTTTTGTAACTCTACCCATGCACGATCAGTTTGATGATGATCTGCCATATCTGCCATTGAACAGCCTGCTCTCATATCAGGTAAAATAACAATCTGTTCGTCTTCCGTTAAAATATCTGCGGTCTCTGCCATAAAATGAACTCCACAGAATACAATATACTTCGCCTTTTTATTATTAGCAGCAACTTGAGCAAGTTGTAGAGAATCTCCAGTCGAATCTGAAAAAACGACAACTTCTTCCTTTTGATAATGATGACCTGGAATGAAAAGAGCATCACCTAATCTCTCTTTTATATCTTTTACTCTTTTTTCCATTTCCTCAGTTGATAATGTATAGTACTCATCAGGAATTTGATATCCTTCATTTTTTTGTATCATATCTAAAACGTTCATTTTCCCCACTCCAATCCCTCTTTATTACAAGTAGAAGCTTATATCTAATGCTTTTGCCGAATGTGTTAAACAGCCTAAAGAAATAACATTTACACCACAGTTTTGAAAACTTGCTAAATTATCTAAAGTAATTCCACCAGAAGCTTCAGTTACAATCGTTTCTGGAACAAGCTTAACGAATTCTTTTATTTCATCTGGCGTACGATTATCAAACATAATGACATCGGCACCCGCTTCAATAGCTTGAAGAACTTGATCTTTGTTTTCAGTCTCGACTTCAATTTTGACCATATGACCTAATTTATTTCGTAATGAATCAACAGCATTTTTAATTGAACCTGCGTAAGCAATATGATTATCTTTAAGCATCACTGCATCATATAAACCGAAACGATGGTTCGCTCCTCCACCGCAAGTAACTGCATACTTATCAAACAAACGTAAACCTGGCATCGTTTTTCTTGTATCGACAAGTTTGATTTTCTCGTCGTTTAATGTTTCAACTGCTTTTGAAGTAAGCGTTGCAATCCCACTCATTCGTTGTAAAAGATTAAGCATAACTCTTTCACCTGATAATAACACTTGAACTGGTCCTTCTACTTCTGCAATTAGCTGCCCTGCCTGAACAGATTCACCATCTTTAACGTGCAGTGTTACTTTTATATCATCATGAAGTAATTTATACGTTATTTCGATTAAATCCGTTCCCGCAATTACTCCATCTGCCTTAGCAAGTACTTTTCCAGTTGTTCTTTCATGCATTGGAAAAATATGAATTGAGGATAGATCCCCTTCCCCAATATCCTCTAGTAAAAATTGCTCAATCATTTTTTTAGCTTTTAATGTATTCATGAATTTCTCTCCTCAAATATTAGCTGGTTGATCTATATATTCTATAAAATGTGAGCCGATGCTTTCTTTTCTTCTTATAGCAGCTTCTGCAATTAGTTTTCCAGTCATTAACATATTGTATCTTTCTAGTTCCTCTTTGTTCATCGGGCGTGAATCAACTGTTTTAGACTCTAAAAAGTAAGAAAAATATGTGATTGCTTTATTTAAATCGTCTTCATTTCTTACAATACCGATATATTTCATCATTATTTCTTTAATTTCATCTTTTTTAGGTAAGATTCTAAATCTTGGTATCATGTATTTTGGTGGGTTCTCATTTATTTTAGATAAAGGAAGGTCAGCTATAAATTTCGCAACCTTTTTACCAAACACAATCCCTTCTAATAAAGAATTACTAGCAAGTCGGTTTGCACCATGTACACCTGTACAAGCAACCTCTCCTACTGCATACAATCCTGGAATAGTCGTTTCTCCATTTGCAGATGTCTTTACCCCACCCATGTGGAAATGTGCACCTGGAACAACAGGAATCAATCCTTTTTGTAAATCAATTCCATTATTAATAAGATTGGCAGTAATTGTTGGGAAACGTTGTTCAAATCCATCAATCATTTCGATCGATAAATAGATTTCTTCCCCGTTTTGCATTTCATTAAAAATCGCCCTACTAACAACATCTCTTGGTGCTAAATCTTCAAATGGATGAATTCCTTTCATAATGCGACGACCAGTTTTCGTTACTAAAAAAGCTCCTTCACCTCTAACAGCTTCTGATACTAGACCCTTACATGCCCCATTAATATAAAGCATGGTAGGATGAAATTGAATAAATTCCAAATCAGCCATCTCACAACCTGCTCGATATGCCATAGCAATTCCATCTCCGGTTATGGCCTTATTATTAGAACTAAATTGATACATTGCCCCAATACCGCCAGTCGCCAGAAGTGTTGTGTTTGCAAAACAGGATTCTAATTCCCCATTTTCATTAAGTATATAAACACCCTTACATTTTCCATCTTGTATGATTAAATCAATTACCATTTCATTTTCAATAATCGTTATTTTCTCTTTTATCCGTGCATAAACAGTTTCAACTAAATGCTTTCCAGTGGCATCTCCGCCAGAATGTAAAATTCTATTTTTCCGATGCGCTCCTTCTCTACCAAGATGAAACTGACCTAATTCATCTTTATCAAATTCCATGCCAATAGAAACAAGATCCTTCATAGATGTTGTTCCGTTCTTTACTAGTTCTTCTACTGCTTCTATATTATTTACATTACAACCCGCTTCGAGCGTATCTTGTTTATGAAGTTCCCAAGAATCATCATCAGACATTACAGCTGCAATTCCACCTTGTGCAAGCATCGAATTGCTGTCCCAAATTTTTTTCTTTGTGAATAGAATCACATTTTTAGACTGACAAATTTCCTCAGCAGCCATTAATGCAGCAATCCCACTGCCAATAATGACAACGTCTGCAGTTCGCATAGTTGCCCCCTCCATTTACAGTTCATCTATTTAAATTTTATCTTATAGATAAAAAAGCTGTCTTGACACCTATATTTACATATATTTAAACTAATGACAAGAAATTTTTTTTTAATGAGTAAAAAAGGAGACTTTAATTTGATTTATTTAGACTATGCTGCTACAACTCCAATGAGTGAAGAAGCCATTGAGACATTCGTCACTGCCTCTAAAAATTACTTTGGAAATGAGCGAAGTTTACATGATATTGGCTCAAAGGCATCACTGTTACTTGAAGCATGCCGCAAGCAATTAGCAGGATTTATAAATGCTAGCCCCGCTTCAATTTACTTTACAAGTGGAGGAACTGAATCAAATTTAATTGCTATTCAAACCCTCTTAAAGAGTACAAAAAAAGTCGGAAAACACATATTAACCACAACATTAGAGCATTCTTCAATTAGCAATTATTTAAAAGTACTGGAAGAACAAGGATATGAAGTTACTTATTTACCAGTTACAAATAGCGGGATTATATCCTTAGAAGTGATTGAAAATGCAATTCGCGAAGATACTGTATTGGGCATTTTTCAACATGTCAATTCTGAAATTGGAGCTATTCAACCGATTAACGAGATTGCAAATTTATTTAATTCATCAAATATTTTACTCCATTGCGATTGTGTACAATCATTTGGAAAAATAGCAATAGATGTCTCAAAATATGAAATTTCTAGTCTTAGTATTTCAGGTCATAAATTATATGGACCAAAAGGGATCGGAGCCCTTTATTTAAATCCTAAATTAACTTGTCAACCAATCTATCCCGGTACATCTCATGAAAGTGGGATTCGTCCCGGTACTGTTAATGTCCCAGCAATTGCATCATTCGTAACAGCGGCTGGTCATATCATAAAAAATCAAGACGAAGAGCAAAAGAGATGTCACTATTTAAAAAATGTTTTAAAATCACAATTACAAGATGTTCAACATCTTGTAAAATTTGAAGGTTCTGATGGAGAGTGTATTCCAAATATAATTGGAATGAGGATCATTGGACTTGAAGGCCAGTTTGTCATGCTTGAATGCAATCGACATCAATTTGCCATTTCAACAGGAAGTGCCTGTGCAATTGGCATGCAGAAACCTTCAGAAACGATGTTAGCAATCGGAAGAGACCCTCATGAAGCAAAACAATTCTTCAGAGTTTCAGTCGGGAAACAAACAACAAAAGAAGATTTAGTCAAATTTTCATCTGTGTTAAAATTAATCATTAATCAAAACTTTTAATCGAGGAAATTAAAATGAATAAAAAACTTTTAGGGGAAGAAAGAAGAAAGAAAGTATTACAATGGTTAAAGGAGTCTGAGTCGCCCTTATCAGGCAATTCCTTAGCTAAAAGAGCAAATGTTAGTCGACAAGTTGTTGTAGGTGATATTACACTTTTAAAAGCGAAAAATGAGCCAATACTAGCAACTGCACAAGGTTATATTTATATACATCCTAATAAGGAAACGAACAAAATTAGAAAAGTAATTATTTGTCACCATACAGCTGAAGACACGCAAAAAGAACTAGAAATATTAGTCGATCACGGTGTTACAGTTAAAGATGTAATGGTTGAACATCCTGTCTATGGATATATCACAGCCCAATTACAAATTGCGAACCGTTATGATATAAGCTTATTTCTTCAAAAAATGGGAGAAACTAGCTCCGTCCCACTTTCTAATTTAACAAATGGAACACATCTTCATACGATCGAGGCAGATAGTGAACAGCAACTTAATAGTGCGATCTTACAATTAAAAAATGAAGGTTTTTTGGTAGACATACCTTAAGTGAAGGTTTAAGTGGTTTGAATTGGTAGATTTCTTTGATTAAACAATAAAGGGGCTGTCTCATGTGTCAGAGTAAGGGACATATGGGCATCCTTTTTTTATTGTAGATCTGGGGTATCACATTCAGGCTTTTATTGTATTTTTGTTTTTGGTCTTGTTGATGATCATTTCAGCAAGCTTTAAACAATTTTTTAGTCGAAATAGAAAAATCTGTGTGAATTTGATCCTTTTCCTTTTAATGGGCCTTATTTTTGTTCAATTTTAAGTCAATATACCTTTACTAGTATGGGTAAAACTTTATCTTATTTGCGATTTGTGGGAATTTATTTGTAGTTTTGCTAATTTTATTTGTGATTGTTGAATTTTAATTGCGATTGTGTCAATTTTATTTGCGATTCTCGAAATTTATTTGCATTTCACTAGTCAATTGCGAGAGAGACTTCTTAATTGCGATCTTACAAGTCATATTTGCAGCATTTTATTTATGAATAAATAAGAAAGAGGGTGTTCCACTTGGACACCCTCTTTTTATAAAGGAATTATTAATCGATAAATTCGAATTCGTATTCAGAAATTTTAACGATATCTCCGTTTTTCGCGCCACGTTGACGTAGTGCTTCATCAATCCCCATTCCACGCATTTGACGTGCAAATCGACGAATTGACTCTTCGCGTTCAAAGTTAGTCATTTTGAATATCTTTTCAAGCTCTTCACCTTTAACGACGAACGTTCCATCACTTTCACGAGTAATCTCAAAAGTAGGTTCTTCTTTTTGATATTTATAAAGAACTCGTAATGGTTTGTCTTCCTCTTCGTCATGAAGTGGGAATTCTGGAGTTGTTTCAACTAAATCTGCAACTGTAAATAGTAAATCACGTAAACCTTGACGTGTTACCGCAGAAATTGGGAAAATTTGAACTTCATCTCCAACTTGCTCTTTAAATTTAATTAAGTTTTCTTCAGCTTCTGGAATATCCATTTTATTTGCAACGACTACTTGAGGTCGTTCAGTTAAACGTAAATTATATTCTTTTAGCTCTTGATTAATTGTTAAGTAATCATCATATGGGTCTCTGCCTTCAAGACCTGACATATCTATTACATGAACAATTACACGTGTTCTTTCAATATGACGTAGGAATTGATGCCCAAGTCCAACACCTTGATGTGCTCCTTCAATTAACCCTGGTAAATCGGCCATTACAAAACTACGATTATCTTCAGTTTCTACAACACCTAAATTAGGAACAATTGTTGTAAAATGATATTCAGCGATTTTTGGTCTAGCAGAACTTACAACAGAAAGTAATGTTGATTTACCAACACTTGGGAAACCAACTAATCCAACATCAGCTAAAACTTTAAGTTCTAGTTTAATGTTTCTTTCCTTACCTGGCTCACCATTTTCAGCTATTTCTGGAGCTGGATTTGCAGGCGTTGCAAATCGACTATTTCCACGGCCTCCACGGCCTCCTCGTGCAATAATAGCTGTTTGACCATCCATTGTAAGGTCAGCTATTAATTCACCTGAATCAGCATCTGTTACGATCGTCCCAGGTGGTACTTTTACAATCATATCTTCTGCATTTTTACCATGTTGATTTTTAGACATACCATGTTGACCACGATCAGCTTTAAAATGACGTTTATAACGGAAATCCATTAATGTTCTTAAGCCTTCATCCACTTTAAATACAACATTAGCTCCCCTACCACCGTCTCCACCAGCAGGGCCACCTTTTGGAACATATTTTTCACGACGGAAGGCTACCATACCGTTTCCACCGTCTCCACCTTTTACATATATCTTGACTTGATCAATAAACATACATCCACCACTCTTTTATTTTTCCATTTTAAATTCGATACTGCACTCTTCTGTCTCACAAAAATATGACATCATTCTGATTTTTGAGCTGTCATTTGATGATGAAACAATCCACTTCAACATATCTTCTTTCTTTGTTAGTTTACCTCTGAAGTCAAAAAAGAAACTAACTGTTTTATCATTTATTTCAATTGTTAAACTAACAAAATTTTCCTCATAAATATGTACCCAAGATTCTAGTTTTTCTAAAAAATTTTGAATCCATACTGTCATCACTTCGTCTAAATTTTTAAGCGAACATGGTTCTCCTAAAATTTCATAATCTAGCACAATTGTACGAGGCTTCCAGTTATAGGTAATGATAAATTCTGCAAACTCTGGAATTTGTAACGAACAAATTTTAGCTTCATTCAAAGAATCAGCAACAATTTTCGTAATCGTTTCTTCTAGCTGGTCAGATTGACCTGTGGCCATGTATCCTTTTATTAATTGAATTCGATTTAACCAATCATGACGTGAATGTCTTAATACCTCTAGAACGTCCCATTTTTCCTGCATTGTATTCTCCTATAGGTTTACATTTTTCGTATTTATGAAGGTAATATAAAAGTTTGACTCGGCATTTTGATTGATCTTTTGAAAGTCTCAAACTAGTGTGTAGCTTGTAAAATGCCGAGTCTTTGGAGCATATTGTTTGAGAGGTTGCTATAACAACATTTTTTATAGCAATTTATTATATATAAAACTGTCTTAAGTACAGAAAAACTCTAACCTAAAAGGTTAGAGTTTCTAAGTTAGTTTCTTAAGCTTCTTGAGCTACAGGGTATACACTTACTTGTTTGCGGTCACGGCCTAAACGTTCGAATTTAACTACGCCATCAACCTTCGCAAATAATGTGTCATCTCCACCACGACCAACGTTTACACCTGGATAAATCTTAGTGCCGCGTTGACGGTAAAGAATTGAACCACCAGTTACGAATTGTCCATCAGCACGTTTAGCGCCAAGACGTTTTGACATTGAGTCACGACCGTTTTTTGTAGAACCTACTCCCTTTTTAGAAGCAAATAACTGAAGATTTAATTTTAACATGGTTACACCTCCTGTTTTACTCGTTTATAGTGACATAGTCACCGTAACTTGCAGCGATAGTTTGTAAAGATACGATCATCGCTTCAAGGATAAGTTGCGCTTTTTGCATATTATCTTCATTTAAATCAATCGGTAATTGATACTTCAAGAAACCTTTCTTTTCATCAATTACTGTATTTAATTCGGAATCTATACGGCAAATTGCTTCCAAAGCATTTACAGTTCCTACTGAAACTGCTGATATACCGGCACAAACAATGTCAGTCCCAGCATCAGAAAAAAATGCATGTCCACTTATTTTAAAGGAACCTATACGTCCATCTTTTAAACGTTCAATTGTTATTTTAGTCATTACTTAAAATTAAGCGTTGATTTTTTCGATAACAACTTTAGTGTAAGGTTGACGATGACCTTGCTTACGACGGTAGTTCTTTTTAGATTTGTATTTGAATACAAGAATCTTTTTAGCTTTACCGTTCTTTTCAACTTTTGCAGTTACAGTAGCTCCTTCAACAGTTGGGCTACCAACTTTGATGTTTTCGCCACCTACGAATAAAACTTTGTCGAATGTTACAGTTTCACCTGCGTTAGTATCAAGTTTCTCGATGTAGATTGCTTGACCTTCTTCAACTTTGATTTGTTTACCACCAGTTTCAATAATTGCGTACATAATTGCACCTCCTCAATAGTCTAAGACTCGCCACAAATAGGCATGCTAAAAAAGCAATTTAATACCTATTATGTGCGGTTGTAGCACGGGTGCGCTACAAACAATAACATTATGATGTTACCACGGGTCATGTCGAATGTCAACAACTACTTCAGTTAATGACTGTCTCTAAATAGCTTGTTATTTCCTTTGTCGTACCGGTTCTAACTATATTATAAAATGGTGTTTTTGAAGCTATAATTTTTAAACAAATTTTTATAAACATTGCTTTTTCTAGTCTTTGTACATGATTATTCTGATCTCCATTTAACGCTTTTGCGACATCTTCACTACATTCAACAAGTAAAGCCTCAATATCACGACTTGTTGAGAGCTCCCAAAGCGTCCTTTCAAGCTCGAAAACTGTCTGAACTGTGTTTTTTACAAGCCCACTACCATTACACTCTGGGCATTTTTGATGTGTTGCTTCGATATGTGAATGAGCTGTTCTTTTACGTGTAAGTTCAAATAAACCAAGGTCAGAAAATCCAAATAGCTTTGTATATGCTCGATCATTTTTAAAGGCTTCCTTTAATTGATCACCTATACTTTTTTGCTGTTCAACGGACTTCATATTTATAAAATCAATAATAATCATTCCACCAATATCACGAAGTCTTAATTGACGAACAATCTCAATTGCAGCTAATTGATTAGTATGATACACAGTTTCTTCACGATTATTTTTCCCGCTAAATTTACCTGTATTTACATCAATCACTGTCATCGCTTCAGTTTGCTCGATCAGTAGAAATGAACCATTTTTTAACCATACAATTTGTTTAAAAGATTTTTCTATTTGTTCTTCAATTTTAAATGCCACAAAAATATTTTCATTTCCTCTGTAACTAATGATTTGAAGATCTTCAGGCAAATAATTTTTATAAGAAGCTAAATCATCAATAATTAATTCACTAATTGTATCTTTAGGATGTAATTTAAAAAACTTAGTAAACAAGGAATTCGCTTCCCATACACAAGTGATTTTTTTAAAGCTTTGATTTTTTAATGAATCATAAAATGTTTGAAAGCCTTTTAACTCATTTAAAATCACATCTGATTCAGCATTTTCACATGAAGATCTGAAAATTAGCCCCTCATTATCACTTGTGTGATCTCGGCCAAATGCGTATAATTTATTTCGTTTCGATTCTTTTTTTATTTTATTTGAAACAGCAACTTGTTTTGTAAGAGGGAAGTATACAACGTAATCACCAGAGAACTCTAGATTATTTGTAAGCTTAGGACCTTTCTCATCAAACGCATCCTTTATGACTTGAACCAAAATATATTGTCCTTTTTGGAACTTTTTTCTTATTAATTCGTCTTTATTGACTTCTGATTCTTTACCCTCAATTGTATCTTCGAATCTCATAAAGCCATTTTTATTTAAACCTATATTTACAAAAATTGCATTTAATTTCGGCATTACTTCTTGGATTTGTCCTACATATATATTTCCTACATATGTATTTTGGTCTGCAGAAGAAAACCATTCAACTAGCTGTTCATTTTCAGTTACAGCAATTCTTTTCTCAGAATGTTTTACATTCATAATAACTTTCTTCAAATTCATCTTCCTAACTATGTATAGTATCTATCACATTTTATTCATTTAAATAGAAAAAAGCTAGTTAATATAATCTAATTAGTTAGTCTACTCACATGAATATTAGAAATTGAATATTATATTAAGATTTCTGTTACATTCTTCTTTAAAGAAACCTTATTTTACCCTTTCTTTTACTTAATCCTGATATAGATAGGAGCGATTATATGGATATAATTCTATCAATTCTTATTCCAACCGTCCCCGAAAGAATGGGGTATTTAAATAAAATTATTAATGAATTAGATAAACAAAGTAAAACATATCCAGTTGAAATATTAGTACTTTTGGAAAATAAAAAAAGAAGCATTGGTGAAAAAAGAAATGTTCTAATTGAGCAAGCAAAAGGAGATTATGTAGTTTTTATAGATGACGATGATCGGATAGAACCGAATTATATCGAAACACTCTGCTCAGCAATCAATGAAACGCCAAATGTTGACTGTATTGTATTTGACGTTTTAGTAAATTTTAATAACCAATATTCTAAAGTTTGTAAATATGGGAAAGAGTTTGCACATGGGGAAGATGAAAATTATTATTATCGAAAACCAAATCATTTAATGTGCTATTCAAAAAAGATTGCCTCTGCACATAAATTTCTTAATATCAGTTTTGGAGAAGACGATGAATGGGGCAGACGAGTTTCAAACGATATAATAATTCAAAAAAGGATACCTTCAATATTGTATTACTATGACTATATTCCAAAAGATTCTTCGTGGTATGTTTGAATAAAAACAACAAAAAATGGCCTCACTAGAGACCATCTTTTTGTTTGCAAACTTAATATTAAACTCTATTCTGAGCTGAAATTGTACTGGCTTCAACACTATAAAGCTGGCTTCATATCAAGCTATCTCAGTTTATAAAAATGTATAAAATAATGAAATCTAACTAATTAATTCTTCAAGCGAGTAGGTTGCTTTCTTCTCAGTAAAGTACGCATGTAATAATTCATTTTCATCTAACATTTGTTGATTTTTTTTATCAAGAGAGAAGACAACATTGTATTTATAGCCTTTTTGAAAGTTAGAAAAAACTTGAAATAATTTTGTTTCTTTATTCAAGGAGATCGATTTGATTTTTTGGATATATTGTTCGTTTCCATAAAACCGTTCCATTAAAAAACGTATAACAACAAAATGCCTATTTTTCCACTCACCCCATAAGGAAACGATTAAAAATAAAAGACAAACCCAAATTGTAATATTCATAGGTTGAATTATGATTGTAAGTAATGAGGATAACAATAAAAATACAAAAGATGAGTACAAGCTATATATATGAGCTCTAACGAACGGAAAGATCAATGAAAATAACTGATAGATTAATTTTCCTCCGTCTAATGGCCATATTGGTAATAAATTAAAACAAAGAATACTAAGATTATAATTGATAAAAAGTGTATAGAGGTTTTCAGGCATTAAATTCATTTGAAATAGGAAGTTAGCGATTATATATAAAGTTAAATGTTGAATGGGGCCAGAAATTGTAACAATAAACTCCTCGTAAGTTGGTCGATTTCCATGTTCATCAAGATCTACTACTCCCCCAAACGGAAGTAGCGTAATTTTATTTATTCTCCAATTAAATGAAGTAGCAGCAATGGCGTGACCTAATTCGTGGCAGAAAATAATAATTGATACAAACAATACTGACCAAAAATTAGCTGTCATAATGCCAATACATGCAATTAATAAATACAGTGGATGAACAGAAATTTTGGAAGGAAGAATTAGCCATTTATTCAAATGGAATCACCTGTTTCGGATCTATAAATTTTTCCCCCATTTTAATTGCGAAATAATAAGTTCCTAGATTCCCTTCATCATTGGATGATACCGTTCCGATAACCTTTTTACTATCTACTTCGTCATAAACTTTTACATTAGTTGTTCCTAATTTTCCGTACCAAGATTCAGAACCATCTGCGTGTTGAATAATGACCGTATTCCCTAAATTATCTTTCTTTCCTACAAAAAGTACTCGACCTTTTTTGATTGACTCTACTTTTTGGTTAGCTTCAGTTTGAATCAATATACCTTGACCGTCCGTTTTAAAACTTTGCAGTACTTTACCACTTGCAGGAACAGCATAATTATCATTTCCTACATTCTCTTTGTGATCATTTAATTGTGGTAAAAAAGCGATAGGACTCCCAAACCGATCTTCATACCATTTCTGTAAGGAAGCAAACTGAAATTCACTTTCATAAACTTGTGAAAGACCATGCCGAACTTGAGATGCCATAGGTGAGTTACTTTTTAAGATGATGGCTAAAGCTAGTACAATAATCGCACATAATAAACTTCTAAACATAAAGTTAGAGTTATTCATTATTTTCTTACCTTGCTCTTCTACCAAGTCATCATAAGTATAAGTGTATCCACCCTCAGTATTTTGCACTTCTTTTACCGGAAATTTGCTCATCAATTGATTCGGATTTCCCCATTTTTCTTCTTGTTCACGACGTTTAGCGATCCGCTTTCTTATATCATCTACGCGCTTACTCAAAGTGTCACCTCTCCTCGCAACCTAGTTATTTAATTTATATGAATCGATAGGACAACTTATGAGTAGATAATTTGAAAAGTGGACCAAGGTATTAGACAGGATTTTGGAAGTGATTAAAGAGGAAATTTGAGAAATAAAAAAGAAAAACACTTCGCTTTTTACGAAGTGTTATCGGATGCCAAATAATTTTTTCACTTTAAAGAAAATACTCTTTTCAGTCTCTAATGATTGTAATGGTACAGATTCCCCTAGCACTCTTCTTGCAATATTTCTATATGCGATAGAAGCTTTTGAATTTGGATTCATCGCTACAGGTTCACCACTATTAGTTGCCTTAATAACGTTTTCATCATCTTGGACAATACCAATTAAATCTACAGCTAACATTGAAGTAATTTCATCAACATCTAAGCTATCTCTATTTTCCATCATATGACTTCTAATACGATTGATTACTAGTTTAGGAGGTTCAATATCCTCTTGATCTAATAATCCAATAATACGATCTGCATCACGAATTGAAGAAACTTCAGGAGTTGTGACAACGATCGCTTTATCTGCACCTGCTACTGCATTTTTATATCCTTGTTCAATACCAGCAGGGCAGTCTATTAATATATAATCATAGTCTTTTTTTAATTCATCAACAAGCTCTCTCATTTGTTCAGGAGAAACAGCAGTTTTATCGCTTGTTTGTGCAGCAGGTAATAAATATAAACATTCAAAACGCTTATCCTTTATTAATGCCTGATGCGTTTTACAGCGACCTTCAACAACGTCCACTAAATCATAGACGATGCGATTTTCTAATCCCATGACAACGTCTAAGTTACGTAGGCCGATATCAGTGTCAATTAAGCACACTTTTTTTCCAAACATCGCTAATGCTGTTCCTAAATTTGCTGATGTAGTTGTTTTACCAACTCCACCTTTACCAGATGTAATTACTATAGCCTCTCCCACAGTTACATCATGCCCCTTTCTAACCTTGTCAAACTAGGTCTAAGATGAGTCAGAAATTGTATGCGATCGACAATGATTTGGCTGTCTTCGTTTATATACGCGCATTCCATCTCATTGCCTTCATCACCATAATGATCCGGTGCTCTGTTCATTATGCTGCAAATTCTCAACTGCATTGGTCTCATTATTGATGCCGCAATAACTGCCTCCTTATTACCATTAAAACCGGCATGAGCAGTACCTCTTAGTGCACCCATAATAAAGATATTTCCACCCGCAATAACAGTTCCACCTGGGTTAACATCACCGATTAACAGTAAATCACCTTTCACTTGGAGAATCTGACCGGATCTTACCATTCTACAAATAGGTACAATTTCTTCCCTTTTCATCCATTCAATAGCATCTTGTTTCGAAATCACATTACTTTCGATTGTTTCAACCACAAGATTATTCTTTTTACGAACAATTGAACGAATAATTTCATCTTGTTCGGGAGATAAAAAACGATTTCCTATTTTTAAACGAACTGCAAGTAAGGGACGATCATTGCTCTCAAACAAGTGGGTAGACAGTCTTTCTTCAATTTCATCTACTAAAATTTGAAAAGAACATGTATCATCGAGGTGCAGTGTTAGACCATCTTTCGTTCCTTTTATTGTAACATATTGTTGCCTCTGTTCCATGATAAGTGTTCACCCCGATTGTATAATTCGACATGCACCCGAAAAATCCTTTATTTTTCCTCATTATTTTCACTAATTGTTCTTAATAATGATGAAAAAGGATATGCAAAAATTAATATAAATAGTGCATTCAGTAATAATGTCGGCAATAATCGATGATTCAAAAAGTATAGATTATTCATATTAGTAAATCCGAACAACGCATTTAATCCGTATACTAAATATTCTAAGGCTACAGTCCATATTAAAACAAGAATACTTCGAACGAATAAATTCGCATAAAGTATTTTAATTGCTTGACTTATTAAAAAGATAAATAACGGAAAAGCAGCTAAATATATACCTATAATCTCTGTATAAACAATATCATAAATGAATCCAAAGATAACACCATAAAAAAGTGCCTTCTTCGGATCGTAATATAATGTAATAAATAATAAACCAAAAAATAAAAAATGTGGAACAATAATCGCATTATGACCAAGAATGTTTGGCGATACAGTTGATACATAAATGTTTTCTAATATAAACAGAAATGTTAAAAGGAGAGGTAAACCATACTTACTCATTTACTAATTACTCTCCTTTCTGTGGCTGATCAATTGAACGCTTTACAGCTAGCACATGATTTATGTCATTAAAATCTGCTTGCGGTTTAATATAAGCTGTTTGTGTTAGCCCATGTTCATCAGGCACAACTTCCTCAACTTTACCTATTGGAAGATTAGCAGGGAAAACACCACCAAGACCTGAAGTCACAACAATTTGTCCTTTTTTTACTTTTGCATTTGAAGGAATTCGTTTGAATAATAAAGCTTGTTTCTCAACATCATAACCTTCTATCAAACCAAAAACCGTATCTTTTTGCTGAATTTTAGCAGAAATTCGATTTGTGCGATCTGAAGAACTTAATAATTGTACAGTGGATGAAAATTTAGAAACATTTTTAACTTTACCAATTAAGCCTTTAGAAGTGATAACTGCCATTTCTTTTTCAATACCACTTATCGATCCTTTATCAATGGTAATAATTTGTTGCCATTTATCCGGATCTCTTATCGTTACTGTAGCTTGAAATGTATCATAATCACTTAAGCTTTTTTTAATTCCAATCATGTCTTTTAATTCTTTATTTTCTTTTTCTAATGCTTTCTCACGTACAGATAATTCAACATATTTATCGAGCTTACTTTTCAAAACTTGATTTTCATCATATGTATCTTTTAAGTCCGCAATATTATTAAATAAACCCGCAATAAGTTGTGCGGGCTTATTAAATACTTTTTCAGTCAGACTTACTGTATCTTTAATAAACTGCTCAGGAATTGAAAGGTTTCTATTACTTCTTAAAGAATAACCTAGAAGTGCCACTAGTAAGATAATAGCAGCTAAGACAATCATTAAACGTTTATTTTGAAAAAATTGTGGCATTCTTACACCCTCTTATAACAATTCAACTTTTTGTTCTAACGATTTCATGAATGTAATCCTCACTAATTATAGTGAGGATTACAAATTTCAACTAATCTTCTTATTAAAGAACTTATATAGTAGTTCACTTTTTTTAGAAAACTAGCTTATTTTTTAAAACATTTTCAATTCAATTTTATCGATATTGATTTGAATTTGCACCGAAATTCTTTTTGAAAATATCGATATTATCTAACGCTTTACCTGTCCCCATTGCAACACAGTCAAGAGGGTCTTCTGCAACTATTACAGGCATATTTGTTTCTTGAGCAATTACTTTATCAATATTACGAAGAAGTGCTCCACCGCCTGTAAGTACGATTCCACGATCAATAATGTCTGCTGATAACTCAGGTGGCGTTTTCTCTAATGTATTTTTTACAGATTCAACAATTGCCGCAACTGTATCACTTAATGCTGTTGCAATTTCTTCTCCATGGATTGTAATTGTTTTAGGTAAACCTGAAATTAAATCACGACCACGAATATCCATTTGTTCATCTGATTCACTTTTAATAGCTGAACCAATTTCAAGCTTTAACTGTTCGGCAGTTCGTTCACCGATTGATAAGTTATAGTTCTTTTTAATATATTGAATGATCGCTTCGTCCATATCATCACCGGCAGTACGAATCGATTGACTTGTAACGATACCACCTAATGAGATAATTGCAACTTCAGTTGTTCCTCCACCGATATCAACAACCATACTACCTGTCGGTTCCATAACCGGTAAATTAGCACCAATTGCAGCAGCAAACGGTTCTTCAATTAAGAATGCATCGCGTGCACCAGCTTGTCTTGTTGCATCGATAACGGCTCTTTTTTCAACAGCAGTAATACCTGATGGTACACATACCATTACGTAAGGTTTACGTGAGAAAAATCCGTTACTTTTTTGAGCTTGATCAATATAATGCTTCATCATTGTTGCTGTTGTTTCAAAATCAGCAATTACACCATCTTTCATTGGTCTAGTTGCAACAACATTTCCTGGAGTACGACCAATCATTAGTTTTGCTGAGCCACCTACAGCAACAATTTGTTTCGTATCCGTCCTTAAAGCAACAACAGAAGGTTCTCTAACCACTATTCCTTTTCCTTTTACAAAGACTAAAGTATTTGCCGTACCTAAGTCTATTCCTAAATCACGAGTAAATCCACCTAATCCAAACATATGTATCTCCCTTTCTAAAACTTACAACTTAAATTCATATTTAAAGTATCTATACTATATTCTCTTATCGTTAGTAAATAACAGGTTTTTATCCATAACTTACATTATAAAACAATTAGTTACTAATGAACACCCTTAAACGTAACCTTTTTCTTTTAAACTGACATACTTATGTTCACCAATTATGATGTGGTCTAGTAATTCGATTCCAATTATTTTTCCACATTCAACTAATCGTTTTGTTACTTCGATATCTTCTCGACTTGGAGTAGGATCCCCACTCGGATGATTGTGTAAGCAAATTATCGAGCTTGCAGATCTACGAAAAGCTTCTTTAAAAACTTCACGAGGATGAACAATCGATGCATTTAAACTACCTTTAAAAATAGTTTCGCGAGCAATAACTTGATTTTTCGTATTTAAGTATAAACATACAAAATGTTCTTGTTCAAGAAATCGCATTTCATCCATCATAAATTTTGCACAATCATCTGGACTTTTAATAATAAATCTTTCGTCATATTGAAGTCGATTAATTCTTTTTCCTAATTCAAAGGCAGCAATTAGCTGTACAGCTTTTGCTTCACCGATACCTTTAATATCAGATATTTCTTCAACAGACGCATTCATTAATAATCTTAGTCCATCAAATTTCAATAAAAGTTCGTTTGAAACTTTTAAAACCGATTCATTTTTTGTCCCAGTTCTTAATAAGATCGCAAGTAAATCCTGGTTAGACAAACTACCGGGACCAAATGTTAACAATCGCTCTCTTGGCCTTTCATCTTTCGGAAAATCTTTAATGAGAACCGAATTTGACAAAGTATCACCTCAAATCAAAAGTTAAAAATTTAGTTCTCTTAGTTTTTTCTTAACTTTATTGATCGGAAGTCCAACAACAGAATAATAGTCGCCGTCTATTTTCTCTACAAATGTTCCGCCATATCCTTGTATGCCGTAAGAACCAGCTTTATCCATCGGTTCATTCGTATTGATATAATCAATTATTTCTTGATCACTTAGTTCACTAAAGGTAATTTTTGTACATTGATAAAAGCTACTACTTTTACCTTCATTAATAATTGAAACTCCAGTAAAAACCTCGTGTGTTTTTCCAGATAGCATTTTTAACATGGCAAATGCATCTTCTTTTGAGGTAGGTTTACCTAGTTTTTTATCATTATAAGTAACGATCGTATCAGCACCGATTACTACTGCATTTGGAAATTTATTAGATACATCTATAGCTTTTTCTTCCGCCAATTTCAATACAATCTCAGAAGACTGCAAGTTCTGCTCCATTACTTCTTCAACATCACTAGTTTCAATGATAAAAGGGATATTTAACATGCTAAGAAGTTCTTTTCTTCGAGGAGATGCAGAGGCTAATATAAGTTTTTTCATTTCATTCACCTATTATTTTTTTTTAAAAGGAAGGATACATGACTATCCTACCCAAGTAATCACTATAACACAAATTAGTAAAAAACACTTTTCGTTGTCTATTCGTTATTAAAATGTAATAAAAATGAAAGTTTTGTTAAGTATTAAAATACCCTAATATTAAAATTTCATTTTTATATATTTTATGTCTAAATCCAGTCTTTTCAAAATAAATTTTGCTTAAAATTTGAATAGATATAAATTAAAATAAGAAATTTTTAATGATAAATATTAATTTCTTTCATTCAATTTGTAATATAAAATACACTAACAAAAATAATTTGTCAGTGCATTCACGCTGCTAAAAAATAATCTTCAAACTTATTATCAAATTTACGTAAAGGAGTAGAGTGATGNNTGCGGGGTCTCAGCCTTCCCGCTAATCCCATAGGAGTCGAGCACCCTTCCGTTCCAATCAACTTTTTCATCAAAAAAAGTTTGCAATAAAAACCTAATCAAATAGCCTTTACTTAAAGTAATATAACGGCTGTTTAATAAACTGTTTGTAGTCAAATAATAACTAACATTAATTTACAATCTAATAAATCGAATTTGTTTTTTGAATTAGCTCATAATATTTTTAACTTCAAAAAAAAACATTACTAGTATTGTTGAAATAAAAAAATTGCTCAAACATATTAAAATTTAAAATCAAGAATAAATCATCAAAAAATGATAATTTAATCAATAATAAATGATCACTTAGAGTACGTTTACTCTATTGACTATTTTATATTTCAACAAACTAAAAATACACTAACAAAAATTTAATTTGTTAGTGTATTTTTTTGTTCTTTTAATATTTTAAATAAGGATAACATGTCGTATTGGACTGATTGGGTTACTTTATTTAGATTTTGTTTACTGCTTGAGGACATTACTTTTTCGATGTTTTGTAAGTGCTTAAGTCCACTTAGTAATTGTTTATTTTTAATATAATCTTTTTGCTTACTTAGAATTAACATCGTTGAGCTTATTTGTTCAAGTTGTTTTTCATTATTAAAGTTATTATCTGTTAAATACGATAACATAAAATTAAATGTTTCCACTTCAGCTTTATACATATCTACTGATTGTTTTGGGCCTTTGTATATTTGCCCTCCAACTGTTTCTTCTTTTAAATAAGTACTTTTAAATTTTTTCTTAACTTCATCTGCTAGAAACGTGCTATCTTTCCCGCTCAAGGCAATAACGACGAAAAAATTATTATTTTTTTCATAAATGACGGGGGTAAAGCCATTTGTAGATACTTCTTTTTCATTTTTCTTCGCTGATTCCATGCTTTTATACATTCCAACTTGTGCTAGATCAAACTTCACTGCTGGAATCTTCATTTGGACTTGGTTCGTTGCTGTACCAGAAACCGATACACTATTTTTAGTTTTGTTAAGTGCATCTGGCTTTGATTGTTTAAATATCCCTAAAAATACAAACCCAAAACATAGTCCTATTAAACTTGCTCCTATTATAGAAATAATAATACTTTTTGATGGTGACTTCTTTGTGAAAAAAGAAATCTTCCTTTTCTCCTTCACCTTTTGCTCTGGCTTAATCTTTTTCTTCTTTTTAACATCATCTAAAACGATTACTTTTTTACCTAACCCATCAGGAGTTGGTAAAACCCATCCAAATTCCCCGTTCTTCTCCTCTACCTGATTTTGGGAATTAACGGAACCTTCTTTAAACGCTTTTTCCTCGCCATTAATTTTAATTGATATCTTTGAGGACTTGTCCATATGAATCCTCCTACTACTTTATTTTAAAACGTAAAAAAATACTAACATATAATCCCAGAAAAACACGCCGACATTTGTCGAGGACAAACAGGTATCGTGCAACAAAAAATTACAAAAACTTGCTCATTTCTTATCTACATAAATAAATAACCACCGTAGGATTCCCGGTGGTTATTTGCTATACATTGCCACTTTATTTCTTCCAGCATTTTTTGCTTTTGAATACATAGCTCTGTCTGCACATCGAATTAAGTCTGACGGTTCTATCGCCACAAATGGTGCAACTGCTGCACCTATACTTGCTGTTACTGTTAACTTAATCTTTTGATCTTCGTTAGTCAGATGATTTGTAATGTAAAATGGAATAGTTTCTAGCGATTTTCTAATTTCTTCTGCTAAATCATATGTTTCTCTGTCACTATGATTTACAAGCAGTACTGAAAATTCTTCTCCACCAAAACGAGCAACTAAACCACTTTTCTTCACTACCATTTTAATCCGACTTGCAACTTCAAATAATACTTCATTACCTGCTTGATGACCGTACCTGTCATTCACTCTTTTAAAATAATCTAAATCAATAAGAAGTAATGAAATTGTCTTTATCTTGAATGTTTTCAACCGTTCAAATTCTTCTTTAATTTTAGATTCGAGATATTCAAAATTATATAAGCCGGTTAAAGCATCAGTTTCACTTCTGATTTTTGTTTGTAAGTAAAACCTTGCATTTTCAACTGCAATTGCGAGATATAATGCAAGGATTTCGATCAAAACTACTTGGTATTTTTCAAATGCATTTTTTTGTTCCGATGCAATTGTGAGTACACCAACTACTTCTTGATTTTTTATAATTGGGATTGATAATAAACTTTCTGCTTCTAAAAATTTCAAATGATCATTGGTGTACCATTGTGATCGTCTGTTAAAACTATATCTTCTTTTTTCAAAAAATACTTTTTGAGAGATTGACCCTTCAAGCGTATCAAAGTAAGGACAACTAAATATTTTTTCATCACATTTATTTTGAAAATATCTTATTAATTTAAGTGATTTATCTTCGACTATAAATAAATTCCCATATGAAACTGGAATTAAAGTAGTTAATTGTTCAAAAAACTCATCGATTACTTGCTCTTCTTCCATTCTTTGAGAAAGTTTTTGACTGATTTTCATTGTTTGCCTTAAATATTTGTTCATATTTAAAGCAGAGGATAAAGAGTTTAGAATAATCATTAAAATGATATAGTAAATCGTTATGTAGATTATCGTAATATATCCTTTTGTCTCTAGCATTAAATAAAGACTTATTCCAATTGGATACATTAATAAATAGATAAACAAATCCCACTTAAATTCCCTATTTATCAATTTCATTTCTCTTTTATATAAATAAATCGTAATAAAATAAATAACGATTTGATTAATCCAAAAAGATGCTAGTGTGTATATGAGGATTGGAAATAAGCTATTCAAAATTTCTTTAGTTCCAGTAGGTTCAATCTTTCCCCCAACTAAATAATAAAGTAGTGCACTACCAATAGAACATAATGCAAACATTAACGAATTAAGCGGCATTCGGTAGAGAGTATTTTTTGTAATACTTAATCTTATATACAGAATCGAATAGGCCAATTGACTTATTAAAAGTTCTGCAACTAAACCATACGATAAAAACACCAATATTGAGATTCCGAAAATAAAAGAAAATGTAGCATCATTAATTTTAATCGGCATATTGGCTACAATTAGAAATAACGCGATTATAATTAAAAAATTTGAACGATCTATTTGTCTAAGAGGGCTAGCCATATTAGCATAATAAATTATGATTGGCATTAGAACAATCCATGCGATCCAAATCAACCTATTACTATGCTTACTAATCAAGATTATGGGCCCTCCTTTACAATTCTAAGCGAATTTTTTTAGTAAATATCTTCTTACTACCGAGATAAAATATAAAGAACCGGTTATTAACAATATCTCGTTTTCCTGCATTTCCTTTATATTCTTATCGATTGCAACAGATAAATCACTTTCATATTTTATATTAAGTGTACTAGCATTCGAAATTAATTCTTCCTTATTCATCGCTCTAGGAAAATCAAAAGTAGTCATGACAATATTATTTGTTATTTCTCGTAATTCTTTTAACATCTCTCGAGTATTTTTATCTTTCAGGGCAGAGAACAGAATCTTTATTTCCTTATCAAGAAAACGGTTATTCATCGTCTCCACTAAACTTTTAATTCCTTCAACATTATGTGCGCCATCAATATAAATGATAGGATTTGAAGCTATTCGTTCTAATCTTCCTGCTTTTAGTGCTATTTTTAATCCTCTTTTTATATTATCTTCACTAAACTTCATTCCATATTGATTTTGTAATAATTGAACAACACAGATTGCGCAAGAAGCATTCCTAATTTGATGGTGCCCTAGCATTGATAACTCAATATTTTCAATTAACCTACCATTGCCTTTGTAATTAAACATTTCATAAAGTGAATCTTTCAATGGAGAAGCAAAAAAATGATTACCATACTCAAAATAATCAGCTTCATTTTTGATTGCGGCATTTTGAATAATCGTTAAAGCTTTTTCTTTCAATTCTGCTGTAACAATTGGAATTCCCTTTTTAATAATTCCTGCCTTATGCTTAGTGATTTCTTCTATTGTTTCACCAAGAATTTGTTGATGATCGTGGCCAATACTCGTAATGACACTAATTAGAGGTGTCATTACATTTGTGCAATCCTCTAACCCACCTAAACCAGCTTCAATTAAAAACATGTCATGTTCTTTTATTTTTCCGAAGAAGTAAAAAGCCATAGTTGTAATGATTTCAAATTCAGTTGGCGCACCACATGGTAACTGTTCAACTTCTTCAACAACTGGAATCATACAGTTTACTAGTTGAATAAATTCTTGTTTACTAATCATTTCACCGCAGAACATGATTTGTTCACGATAATCTAATATATATGGTGATGTAAAAGTTCCTACAGTATACCCTGCATCTAATAAAATACTTTGAAGAAAAGTAATTGTAGAGCCTTTTCCATTCGTTCCTGCGACGTGAATTGCTTTGACACTTAGCTGAGGATTACCTAGTCTAACTAGCATTTCATCCATTCTTTGTAGTCCAGGTACAATGCCAAATTTTGTTCTGTTATACATCCATTTCAGTGCTTCCTCATATGTATTAACCATCTTAACCCTACCTTTATAGTAAAAAACGACGAATCATTAACTCAATTCGTCGTTTTTTTTAACTAATTTCTATTGCAGATTAACTGCTTAAATTACTTATTTACTTAGTTCTGCAATTCGAGCTCTTACAGATTCTTGTTTTTCAAGATAATCTTTCTCTTTACGACGCTCTTCTTCAATAACTGATTCAGGAGCTTTCGCTACAAATCCTTGGTTACTTAATTTCTTTTGAACTCGTTCAACTTCACTAGTCCATTTTTCTAATTCTTTCTCTAAACGTTTTTTCTCTTCTTCAAGATTAATTAAACCTTCTAGAGGAAGATAAAGCTCTGCCCCACTAATTACTGCTGACATCGATTTCTCTGGTGCAGTTAGGTTAGTAGAAATTGTTAATTCTTCTGGATTACAGAAGCGCTCAATATATGAACGATTTTCTTCTAATGCAGCTGCAATCGTTTCATCCTTTGCAGAGATCATTAGTTGAACTTTTTTGCTCATTGGTGTGTTTACTTCTGCACGAATATTACGTACTGAACGAATTAACTCAACTAATATTTTCATTGTTTCAGAAGCTTCTTTATTTGTTAATTCCTCTTTAACTGTTGGCCAAGCAGAAACTGTAATAGACTCCCCTTTGTGAGGTAGAGATTGCCAAATTTCTTCAGTTACGAAAGGCATAAATGGATGTAAAAGTTTCATTGTGCTTTCTAGTACGTGTGCAAGAACTGAACGTGTCATATTTTTTGCATCTTCATTGTCACCGTATAAAGGAATCTTTGCCATTTCAATATACCAGTCACAAACATCGTCCCAAATGAAGTTATAAAGTACACGGCCAACTTCACCAAATTCATAACGATCGATTAAAGATGTTACACTTTCAATTGTTTCATTTAAACGAGTTAAAATCCATTCATCAGCAACAGATTTTTCTTTCGTTAAATCGATATTTTCATATGTGAAGCCTTCCATATTCATTAAAGCAAAACGAGAAGCATTCCAAATTTTGTTTACAAAGTTCCAAGTAGCCTCAACTTTCTCAATACTGAAACGTAAATCTTGACCTGGTGAACTTCCTGTTGTTAAGAAGTAACGTAATGAATCTGCTCCATATTTCTCAATAACATCCATTGGGTCAACACCATTACCAAGTGATTTACTCATTTTACGTCCTTGCTCGTCACGTACCAAACCATGAATTAAAACATCGTTAAATGGGCGTTTACCAGTAAATTCAATTCCTTGGAAAATCATTCGAGATACCCAGAAGAAAATAATATCATAACCAGTTACTAATACATTTGTTGGGAAGTAAGCTTGGAAATCCTTACTTTCTTCATTTGGCCAACCTAATGTTGAGAATGGCCATAATGCTGAACTGAACCAAGTATCTAAAACGTCGTTATCTTGATTCCAATTTTCAATATCAGCTGGTGGCTCTTGATTTACATAAATCTCACCAGTTTCTTTATGGTACCAAGCCGGAATACGATGTCCCCACCATAATTGGCGTGAAATACACCAGTCACGGATATTTTCCATCCAACGTAGATACGTCTTTTCAAAACGATCCGGTACAAATTTTACGCTATCATCAGAATTTTGTAATGCTACAGCGGCATCAGCTAGTGGTTGCATTTTAACAAACCATTGAGTTGATAAATATGGCTCAACAACCGCTCCACTACGTTCACTATGACCTACAGAATGCATATGTTCTTCGATTTCAACAAGAACACCCATCTCTTGTAAATCTTTAACGATTTGTTTACGGCATTCAAAGCGATCCATACCATTGTATTTTCCTGCTTTTTCATTCATCGTACCATCTTCATTCATTACAAGAATACGAGGTAAGTCATGACGGTTTCCAACTTCAAAATCATTCGGGTCATGGGCAGGAGTAATTTTTACAACTCCAGTACCAAATTCCATATCAACATAATCGTCAGCAATAATTGGAATTTCACGATTAACGATAGGAAGTGTAACTGTTTTACCAACCATTGATTTATATCTTTCGTCTTCTGGATGAACCGCAATAGCAGTATCTCCAAGCATTGTTTCAGGACGAGTAGTTGCTATTTGAATTTTTCCAGTTCCGTCTGTTAATGGATATTGCATATGGTAGAATGCACCTTGAACATCCTTATAAATAACTTCGATATCTGATAAAGCTGTTTTTGTTGCTGGATCCCAGTTGATGATATATTCACCACGATAGATTAAGCCTTTGTTGTATAGCTTAACGAATACTTCTTTTACTGCATCAGATAGACCCTCGTCTAATGTGAATCGTTCACGGGAGTAGTCTAAACCTAAACCGATTTTTTCCCATTGAGAACGAATGTGAGAAGCATATTCTTCTTTCCACTCCCAAGCTTTTTCTAGGAACTTTTCACGTCCTAAATCATATCTTGATAAGCCTTCTTCTCTTAATTTCGCTTCAACTTTTGCTTGTGTAGCAATACCAGCATGGTCCATACCTGGTAAATAAAGTACGTCATAACCTTGCATTCGTTTAGTACGAGTTAAGATATCTTGTAATGTTGTATCCCAAGCATGACCTAAGTGTAATTTTCCAGTTACGTTTGGTGGAGGAATTACGATTGTATATTTCGGCTTTTCTGATTCCACTTGTGCTTCAAAGAATTTCCCATCTAACCAAAATTGGTAACGATCTTTTTCAACTAAATTCGGATCATATTTTGTTGGTAATGATTTTTTTGTAGTTTCCATTCGGATTCATCTCCTCTAATAATTATTGAAAAATAAAAAAACTCCACTCATCCTTGAAAAGGACGAATGGAGTTGAATTCGCGGTACCACCTTTTTTTGTCAGAAAAAACTTGTGTTTAACTGACACACTTAAAAAAGATAACGGATCATCCGGTAACTTCTAATCACCAAAAGCTTTGCTTTCGAAGTCACTGCTCAAGGGCGACATTCCAACTCTATTTTCTAGAAACCTCCCACCAAATGGTTTCCTCTCTGAAGAACTAGTTCGTTGTACTCTTCCCTATCATTGCATTTCATTATGAATATATGTAATAGTCTACAAAATTTTCTTAAGCTTAGTCAACATTATTTCTAATTTCTTTCTAGATTATTCAATAAGTGTCAATATAGTACCACATTTTTTAATACATAAAAAAAATACGAAAAATAATTGTAATGATTATTTAACATTCTGGTATACTAGTACTTATTTAATTATGCGATAATTATATAGTATGTAGATATAATTTTTAGGGGGATATTCATGGGTTTATTTAAAAATACATTAGCTCGTGTTCTCGGAATCGGTGGAACGAGAATTGATACAAAGCTTGAAAAAACAGAATATCAAGCTGGTGAACGAGTAAAAGGTGAATTATATATAAAAGGTGGTCGAGTTAAACAAGAACTAGATTCCGTCTTTTTACATGTAATGACTGAATATCAAATAGAATCAAATGATAAAATTATTAACAAGAATGGTACTTTACAAAAATTTATCGTATCAGTTGATCGTATAATAAATGCAAATGAAGAAGTTGTTATTCCTTTCTTTTTCACTTTATCTGAAAATACACCAGTATCACTTCACAAATCCCATATTTGGATTAAAACTCATTTAGAAATAGAAAAAGCTGTTGACCAATATGATGCTGATGGCGTTCAGGTTGTTCCTTCAGTAGGCTTAAAAACAGTTATCCAGGCACTTCAAGAAGAAGGATTTGTATTAAGAGATAGTGAAAACAAAAAGAAATATGGAAAGATCATTCAAGAATTTGAATTTTACCCAATGAATGGCGAATTCCGTGGTAAATTAGAAGAGGTTGAAGTGAACTATTTAAGCTTTGACAAAACAGTCGACTTAATCCTTCAACTTAATCAAAATCAAAAAGAAACAACTAGTAAGTTTTCAAAGTTATTTGGAACAGATGAAAATAATGTTCGAATCTCTTTTTCAAAGGATCATATTACGGACAAGGATTTTGTACGTAAAAGTGTAGTAAATGCAATTAAACGTCATGTAAAATAATAAACAAAAAAACATCTATCCATTGCAGTGATACTTTTATTGGATAGATGTTTTTATATTTTCTTTTAATTATCAGTTTGAACTCATAAACCATCTATAGATTTCTCTGCTTCAATATCCTCTTGTATTTTAGAGACAAAATATTCAATATTAATCATATGCCAGTATGCATTTAATAAATCTCTTACATTGTCTTTTTCATTATTAACCCCAGATCGCTTTAAATATTTAGAAATTTTGGAAGAAAACTGAGTTGGATATGCCATATAACTTAAAAATAACATTCTTTCCTCTTCTCTTAATGAAAAATTCTTTTCATACATTTTAAGCCAAGTATTACGATCAGATTGCTGAATAGGATATGTTTTAAAAGAATTCTTATAATAATTCGTTAAATCTTGAATTGGTGTAGTTTCTTGTGCATTTTCTAGATTGATAAAGACTCCTTCACCTCTTTTATTTACAAGAAAGTGGGAAATAGATAAATTTCCATGGTTCATGACAACTCTAGTATTTTCAGTTTCCTTCATTTTTTTAAACCATTCATCTAACTGTCCCTTAGCAAATTGATGTGCACTTAATATTTTATGAAAATAAGTACAATAGCTTAGTTCATAAGGTGACATATACCAATTATCTTCTGCAACTTCAATGAAATTTTCTAATACTTCTTTATCTTTACTCCACCTTTTTGTTAACGTATCATAATGGATTTGTAATTGATCTTTATCTACCTTTTTCTCTTTTTGTGTACTGTTGTGCATCTTACCTAGTGAAGTAAACATTCGTTGAAAATGTAAATTCTCATCTGACTTTTCATCAACACTTTCAATCCACGGCATTAAATAGTAATGCTTCGTATTAAATTCAACAATATAATCTCCACTCTGGGTATGATAGATTGGTACAACATTTCGAAAGCCTTTATCTTGTAAAGAACGCACATTTTCAATCAAATTATTTCTATAAACTCGATTTACGTTTGCCTCTTTTAGTGCGAATACACCTTGATTCGTATAGATTTTAACTACCTTACCAACAGTTTCAAAATAATTTGGTACAATATGATACTGGGCTAAAATGACGCTTATTTCATCTTTAGGTTTTCTATACAAGATGCGTCACTCTCACTTTCTAAATGCGTAAAAGCCTTGTATTAGTAGACAAGTGTCTTAACTAATACAAAGCTCTCACCATATTGTTATTGTTTTATAGCAGTTACAGGAATATAAATGATTTGCCCTTCTGATAAAAATTCATCATTCAAGTTATTAACCCGATTCAACTGCTGAGTTTGTAGATTATATTTTTTAGCTACAGATTCAATTGTATCTCCATTTTGAGCTAAATATAATTTTAATTTAGTATAAGAATCTTCTCTTCCTTCGCCAGTAAACAAACTTGAAAGTAGATTGTCACTTTTAACGCTTCTTGCTTCGCTTACTTCTTCTTTTACTTCCTTTTTACCAACTGGATCAGCTTTTATTTCAACTATTGGTAATTCAGGTGGTGGTGGTGCTTCTTGCTGCTCCACTTGTGCTTGGTAATAATCCGCATAATATGGTGGTGTTTGACGAGCATCATTTGGACTTTCGAAATTATTTTCTTGATTTACTTGAGGGAATGGATTTTGATAGAATTGTTCTTGATTTTGATTATATGCAAATGGCGCTTGCTGATATTGTTGGTTAACATATGGTTGATAGTTTTGCTCTAAAGTTCGATTATATAGTTCTTCATATTTTTCTATTTCTTTTTGTGCATTGTTTTCATTAGTAGCATTTTGCAAAGTGCTAAAATCATTATCTAAGAAGCTAGGTCTACTATTTAATGAATTGTTTAAATAACTGTGTACATTAAAATCATTATTCAAGAAACTTGGTCGTTCATTATACGTATTATTTACATTGTTAGATACCTGTGTATCATTTTCACTTTGACTAGCTTCTGCATCATTATTATTCATTAAGAAGCTCGGGGTTGTATCCACTGCTTGTGGTTCCATTGCTTGTGGTTCCATTGCTTGTGGTTCCACTGCTTGTGGTTCCATTGCTTGCGGTTCCATTGCTTGCGGTTCCATTGCTTGCGGTTCCATTGCTTGCGGCTCTATTGCTTCAGCTGATATATTAAAGCCTCTAAATACTTCTTCATATTCTTCTTCCTCTTGAGCCTCTGATTGTTCTTCTAACTGTTCTGACTGCTCTGACTGAGCCATAATTTCAAAATTAGATTGTTCTTCTACTTGTTGTTCCTCTTCATAACTTTGTTCATTGCTTTCCTCTAACTCAAAATAATGTTCCACTTCATTTTCAACTGCTTCGACTCGATCTTCAACTACTTCTTCAGGCTGAAAAACCTCTAAGTAAGTAGGTTGCCCAGGATATGTGTCTTGTTCTTCTTGCTCATCATTCTCTTCAAGGGATTGAATCCAATCACTGCCGTAAAGATTATCTTGTGCACTTGTTTCCTGTTCCGAAGTTGGCTGATGAAAGAACTGGAATTGTTCTTCTTGTTCTCTTTCTTCCTGATACTGCTGATACTCATATCCTTCATTTCCTTCATTACTTGAGCGATATTCGTTTTCGTATGCGTAGCTATTATATTGCTCATAGCCTCTTTGTTCTTGATAAGTTTCTACTGCTCTATTATGGTCATGTAAACCAGAAATGCATAAATCAGCAGCAATTTGAATACTACCTTTTTCAGCTATTTGATAATCAAATGTCTCTACTGAAACACATAGATTTTCAAGATCAGTAATCCTAGTTAATGGTATTGAAATATCTACAGGGAACTGATGATTCATTTCACAACTACCATCTTCAAGAGGGATTACATTTTCAATCATTCTTGAAGGTGCTAATTCTCTTAATGAGTAATAATCACCTTGATTTGATAAATCAGGTGTGTAATTACCTTCTAAGGTTAAGACACCCTTCACTTGAACATATTCTTCAAATTGCTGTATAGTAATGTCTGGATTTAACGAGAGTGACCTTACCTCTTTAACTTCCTGTCCTTTTTGGAACCAGACAGTTTCTTTCAATGAAAAGCGAATATTTGTTTGATTTTCTGAAGACACCTTAATGTCCTCCTCTCATCGTCCAATTTGGTCTATGACATTACATTTTTATGAAAGAAACGAAAAATTTATGAAGAAAAGATTGTTATTTTATATTAAGAAAGGTTTAATAATCATAGAATTTAAGAAAAACAGTAATAAGGGAATAGAAAAAGTAAAATCAAAAGTGGTATTTTAGAAGCACTGGACGAATCGTATCAGAAAAAACTGAAGTAAAAATGAGCAACTATGTCATTGAAATTATTTACTAATTAGGAGAATAGGAAAATTGAGGGTGTTTTTCATTGAACTTCTCTATTTTTTTAGTACAATCAGTTCTACTGAAACTTTATCATCTTCATTTGCTATAACAAAAAATGGTGCCCTAAAAATAGGACACCACTTTAAATTAAACTAATTGCGAAAATGCGTATTCAGCAGCTGCAATCGTTTTTTGAATATCTTCGTCTGTATGTGAAGTTGATAGGAATAGACCTTCAAATTGTGATGGTGGTAAGAAGACACCTTGTTCAGCCATTAGTTGATAGTATTTAGCAAACATTTCTAAATTAGAAGTTTTTGCTGTTTCGTAATTTTCAACTTTTTCGTTTGTGAAGAAGAAACCAACCATTGAACCTGCACGATTAATACAATGTGGAATATTGTATTTTTCAGCTGCAGCTTTATAACCAGCTTCTAGCATATCAGCTTTACGGTTAAATTCTACATAATCTTCTTTAGATAGCTGACTTAATGTTTCATAACCAGCTGTCATCGCTAAAGGATTTCCTGAAAGAGTTCCAGCTTGATAAATTGGGCCACTTGGAGCAATTTGATTCATGATTTCAGCTTTACCACCATATGCACCTACTGGTAAACCTCCACCGATCACTTTTCCTAAGCAAGTGATATCAGGTGTTACACCAAAATGACCTTGAGCACAATTATATCCTACACGGAAGCCAGTCATAACTTCATCAAAAATCAATAATGTACCATATTGAGTCGTAATTTCTCTTAAGCCTTCTAAGAAACCTTCAACTGGTGGAACAACACCCATATTACCTGCAACCGGCTCAACAATAACCGCTGCTAGGTCATCTCCATATTGTTCAAAAGCATATCTTATACTTTCTAAATCATTATAAGGAACAGTGATTGTATTTGATGCAACACCTTCAGGTACACCAGGGCTATCAGGTAATCCAAGTGTAGCTACACCAGAACCTGCTTTAATTAATAAAGAATCACCATGTCCGTGGTAGCAACCTTCAAATTTTAAGATTTTGTTTCGACCAGTAAATCCACGAGCAAGACGTAAAGCACTCATTGTCGCTTCTGTTCCTGAGTTAACCATTCGTACAACTTCAATCGAAGGCACTCTTTCGATAACAAGTTTAGCTAATTCTGTTTCTTTTAATGTTGGTGCCCCAAAGCTAGTTCCGGTTTCTGCAGTTCGCTTTAAGCCTTCAACTACACGCTCATTTGAATGTCCTAAAATTAGAGGTCCCCAAGATAATACATAATCAATATACTCATTTCCGTCTATATCATATATTTTAGAACCTTTTCCATGACTCATAAAAATTGGTGACATATTAACACTTTTAAATGCACGTACCGGACTATTTACTCCACCAGGAAGTACTTGTTTTGCCTCTTCAAAAGCTTCAATTGACTTGTTATATGATCTCATTTATTATTACTTCCCTTCTGATAACCATCTGCAAGCATCTTTAGCATGATAAGTCATAATCATATCTGCACCAGCACGTTTCATACTAATTAATTTTTCCATTACAACCTTTTCTTCTTCAATCCAACCGTTCAAAGCAGCAGCTTTAACCATTGCATATTCTCCACTAACATTATAGGCAACGATTGGTTGGTGATAGTTATTTCTGATATCACGAATGATATCTAAATACGAAAGAGCTGGTTTAATGATTAAGAAATCCGCACCCTCAACTGTATCTGATTCTGCTTCACGGAACGCTTCTAAACGATTTGCAGGGTCCATTTGATATGCCTTACGATCACCTTGTCCTGGAGCGCTTTGAGCTGCCTCGCGGAATGGTCCATAAAATGCTGAAGCATATTTTACTGCATATGACATAATTGGAATATTATCAAATCCAGCTTCATCTAAAGCATGGCGAATTGTTGCTACGAATCCATCCATCATATTTGAAGGAGCAATAATATCTGCACCAGCTTGTGCTTGACTTACTGCTGTTTTTGCTAATAGTATTAACGATTCATCATTATTAACATACCCATCTTCTAAAACTCCACAATGTCCATGATCTGTATACTCACATAAACATGTATCTGCAATAACAACCATTTCAGGATATTGTTCTTTCGTTTGTGAAATCGCACGTTGAACGATTCCAGTTGCACAGTAAGCTTCAGAACCTACTGCGTCTTTTACATCAGGAATACCAAAGAATATGACAGATTTTATACCTAATGATACAATTTCATCCATTTCTTTTTTTAATTCATCTAACGAAAATTGAAATACACCCGGCATTGAACTAATAGGGTTCTTTACGCCTTGTCCTTCAACAACAAAAAGAGGATAAATAAAATCTTCTTTATGTAAATGAGTCTCTCTAACCATAGAGCGTAATGCTTGTGTACTTCTTAAACGACGGTGACGATCAAACGGAATAGAATAAGTCATTTTTTTCTCCTTCTTTTTAAAGACGATCTGATTAATCAATATCATCTACTATTTTTTTAATTAAAGCCTCTGTTGTAAATTTACTAGGAACAATAATATTATTCAAACCTTTTTCTCTAGCTTTTTGAGCGGTTACTTCACCGATACAAGCAATCTGAATGTTTTTTAAATCTTCCATACTAATTGTATTTCCAATCAAAAAACAAAACTGTTCTACACTAAATGGATTCAAAAATGTAATCACATCCAGTTTTTTATTTATTAATAAATTTAACAGTTCATTTTTAATTCCTAGATTTGCAATGGTCTCATAAACAGTTAATGAGTTAACGATATGACCATTATCACCTAATATTTTTGTTACATTATCACTCGCTAAAGAGCCACGTAAAAATAAAAATTTTGTTCCTTTTTCTACTATGTAACTTAACTCAGAAGCAAATGTTTTACCAGTAAATTGACTTGGAATGAAAGTTACTTCAAATCCTTCTTCAACTAATCGATTCTTTGTTTTTTCTCCAACAGCACCAATTTTTTTTTGAAGAATTTTTTGTTTAAGATCCTTTGTAATCTTTTGCACAAAATAATTTACTGAATTAACACTTGTGAATAAAATCCATTCTGAATCAAGAACTAATTTTTCCAATTCATGAATTGAAATATCACTTTTAACTATTTTTTGAAGTGGAAGATTAATAGGACATCCACCAAACTGATGAATTAATTGATTGAATTCATCAGCTTGTTGCTCTGCCCTTGTCACTAATATTTTCATTCCATTTAAGGAATTATTCATCCGCTGCCTCTTTTACAGAATCAATAATATCCTTTGCTCCACGTTCAATTAATAGATTTGCAGCTTTTTCTCCAATTTCAGTTGGATCAGTACCTTTAACAGTTTCTTTTAAGATGATTGTTCCATCTGGTTTAGCTACTAATGCAGTTAACGAGATTTCATCTTTGTCGTCGATCGTTGCAAATCCAGCAATCGGAACTTGGCAACCACCTTCCATTTTATGAAGAAATACACGTTCAGTTTCTACTGTTGTATATGTTAATTCATCATTCAGTCTATTTAGTAATTCACGGATTTCAGTATCATTTTCACGACATTCGATAGCAAGCGAACCTTGACCTACTGCTGGGACACAGATTGTTTCGTCAATGTATTCAGTAATACTTTCTTCAGCCCAACCCATTCTAGTTAAACCAGCTGCTGCTAGAATAATTGCATCGTATTCATTATCCTTAAGCTTTTGAATACGTGTATCGATATTTCCACGAATCCATTTGATTTGTAGATCTGGACGAACTGCTTTAATTTGAGCACTTCTTCTTAAACTACTTGTACCGACAATTGATCCTTCTTCAAGTTCCATTAATCCTTTTCCACTATTTGAAAGTAGTGCATCTCTAGGATCAACGCGTTTTGGAGTACATCCAATCATTAAACCTTCAGGTAAAATAGCTGGCATATCCTTCATACTATGTACAGCTAAATCTATTTCACTCGTTAACATCGCATGTTCAATTTCTTTAACGAATAAACCTTTTCCTCCAACTTTTGAAAGCGTTACATCAAGTATTACATCACCTTTTGTAACGATTTCCTTTAACTCAAATTTATAATCGGGTGCTACTTCTTTTAATTTTTCTACAAACCATTTAGTTTGTGTTAGTGCTAGTTTACTTCTTCTTGTACCAACTATAATTTTACGCATTGTTACATCTCCTTACGTACTCCATAAATGAAACTTTGAATATAGATTTGAAACAACATAATTTCCGAACAAAACTAAGAAGCAACAGATGTTA
Organism: Bacillus sp. AFS029533; assembly: GCF_002585125.1. Lineage (NCBI taxonomy): Bacteria > Bacillati > Bacillota > Bacilli > Caryophanales > Bacillaceae > Bacillus > Bacillus sp. AFS029533. The sequence goes on from NZ_NUQC01000010.1 coordinate 151,005, forward strand.
AATATGCAAAGAGATTTGCCATAGAAACGGTTGCTTACCTTTAAATACATAAATGTACTATACATGATTAAAACGAAAAATGAGCCTATTACTTTCATATCATACCAAACAAATGTGTGTAATCGAATACTTGCCCAAATTACACCTAAAATAAGGGAAGTTAGCATTAGTGGAACCCCAAATAAGTTAAATGTAATAAACATTTTTTCCAACTTACCTAAACTCCCCAATTTCTTTAAATGAGTAGACCATTTCTTCTTTTTTAATAAAACATATTGAAAAATGTACATAACCGAAAAAATAAAGGACAGGGTAAATGCACCGTATGCTAAGAAAGCAAGTCCAATATGGATATATAATAATTCCGATTTTAACTGATCGACTAATGTTGCTGTTTTACCCGCCTTCGGAATTAAAATTGATAATGAAAATACTAAAAATGAAACAACATTTGTAAAGAAAACTAAGTACTCTAGTTTTACTACCCAATTAATAAACAATGATAGCGATATAATAATCCATACATAAATATATAGCCCTTCTCTGGAAGTAATAAAGGAATATAAACTGTATTGGCTAATGGTGTAAATCATTAAAACAGAAGAAAACACCCAAACAATTGCTAGCAAATAAAATGCTACCCGACTTGCCATCCTATTTGTATCTATAAAATCTATAAAAGAAAAAACGATACTCCATGCAAACAATAAGATTAATAAGTGATAGATAAAACTACTTTCCAAAAGCGCCACTAGCTAAACCTCATAAAAAACCTAAGTTTTGTTTTAAAGAAATAGTCTCTTTTTCTTGATTAGTTTGCATGAGTTTTTCATCTTTAGGTTCTTGTAAAATTTCATCTAGACTAAATATTTCTTTAAAAAGGGCAATTTGTGCTTCTGAGTGTTTAGATGTACCCATTTCTTTTGCTTTCATAATTGGATCTCGTAAAAGTTGGTTTACGATACTTTTTGTGTGCTTTTGGATAATTTTTAAATCTCTTTCAGATAAATGAGGGAGTTTTCTTTCTAGACTACTCATTGTATCTGCTTGAATATCTAACGCTTTTTCACGTAATGCAGAGATTACTGGAACAACACCTAGCATTGATAACCAAGATTGGAAAATATCAATTTCTTCTGTTATTGCCTTCTTAATTTTTACTGCCTCACGTTCACGTTCTGCTAAATTCTCAGCAACAATTCCTTGAAGATCATCAATATCATACAAGAAAGCACTATCAATATGATGAATAGATGGTTCAATATCTCTTGGAACAGCGATATCAACTAAGAATAATGGGTTACCTTTTCTTGATTTTTCAATTCGACGAATCATTTTTTCCGTAATAACGTATTCTTTTGATCCAGTTGAACTAATAACGATATCTGCTTCTTTCAAAGCATTTTCAAGTGATTCTAACCCTTTTCCGATTCCATTAAATTGGTCTGCAAGTCTAACAGCATTTTCAACTGTTCGGTTAATAACTGTAACTTTTCCAACGCCTTGTGAATACAAGTTTTGTAAAGCTAAGTTACTCATTTTCCCTGCTCCAACAATCAGTACATTGCAGCCTTTTAAATTGCTAAAAATCTTTTTTGATAGCTCTACAGCAGCATAACTTACAGAAACAGCATTTTCACCGATTCCAGTTTCTGAGTGAACTTTTTTTGCAAATGTAATTGCTTGCTTAAATAATTGATTAAAAATCGTACCAATTACATTATTCTCTTGAGCAAGTAAATAACTATCTTTTACTTGTCCAAGAATCTGAGTCTCACCAATTACCATTGAATCTAAACCACTAGCTACAGTGAATAAATGGTTGATTGCATCATTCCCAGTTTTAATGATTAAATATGGTGATAATTCCTCGTCTTTCAAGTCAAAACGTTGTAATAAAAAGCGTTTCATATAATATTGACCAGTATGAACTTGATCGACAACTGCATAAATCTCCGTACGATTACAAGTAGAAACAATAATGTTTTCCAAAATGCTTTTTTCTTTTTTTAATGAGTTCATTGCGTCCTGTAGTTCATTTGGAGCAAACGCTACCCTTTCTCGCACTTCAACTGGGGCAGTTTTATAATTAATCCCTATTGTAATGATGTGCATGCCCTAAAGCCCCCCTAAAAAACTTTGTACAAACTTGTGTTTTATATCTATCTTTGCTTTGCAAAATATCATATCTATGTTCTACATCAATATGCTATCATAAATGTAGTATTTTGTAGAATTTTTAAACCGACTTATACTATTAAATGTACACAAATTTTATTATACAATAATTTTAAAATAAAAGTGATTACAAATAATGTTAAACAGGAGTTGCTATGAAAAAAAATCGATTATTTATTGGAATCTTATTAATTGGCTTTGGCATTTATTATCTTATTTCAAAATGGCATGTCCCAGCTTTACATATTTTCACCTTTTGGACGACTCCCATCTTGGTAACTGGTATTGCACTTCTCGTTCAAGCCTTTAAAGGAAGAGAAACTCATTATGTATTCCCGGGAATTGTCGTGCTTGGATTTGGAATTCATTTTTATGCCATCGAACATTTTAAAAATTGGCCAAGCCATTGGTCCGTTCTAACACTCATCATTTCAATCGGAATGTTACTACAATCTCGAAAAGGAAAAGGTGAGCTATTGCCTGGTTTACTATTATTTATTATGTCTTTATTTTTCCTTTTTAATGAAAAGCTTGCAACAATGCTTAGTTCGATCCAATCACAAGTCTCTTATTTCCAGAACTATTGGCCAATATTGATTGCTGTTATCGGTTTATATTTTCTATTTTCTAAAAAATAAACATATTTTTTTATACATAACTAGCAGTTTTAAATGGAGGCTTCCTAACACTATAGAAAATTGTATCATTTAATTATGTTTCAATTTTAACTCTATCTATTCTAATTGTTTCTTTTGATTCAATAACTATACATAGTTTAGAACCACAAACCTTTCCAACTTTATTTGATGGTTTGTGGTGGACAATGACTCCCTTGACGACAGAAGGCTACGGTAATTCCTTTTCAAGTATCATCGTTGTTTGAGGGAGGAAGACTTGAAAAAAAATGCTGGTGGCCTTTTAGCCACCAGCATTTTTTATTTACACATACGATCAATTACTGACCAAGCTTTTTCTTTACCCATACCAGTTTCAGATGAGAATAAAATTAATTCATCCCCTTCTTCAATCTGTAACTTTTCACGAACTACTTTTGCATGTTTATCCCATTTCCCTTTAGGAATTTTATCTGCTTTTGTTGCTACTATAATGACTGGGATTTGATAATGCTTTAAGAAATCATACATCATTACATCATCTTCTGTTGGTGAATGACGTAGATCAACTAATAAAATAACAGCTCTTAATTGCTCACGAGTTGTAATATATGTTTCGATCATTTTCCCCCATGCTTCTCGTTCCTTTTTGGAGACTTTAGCATATCCATAACCTGGTACGTCAACGTAGAAAAGCTGTTCATTAATTAGAAAGAAATTTAATGTTTGCGTTTTTCCAGGTTTTGATGATGTTCGGGCTAATGCTTTACGATTTAACATTTTATTAATAAATGAAGATTTCCCAACATTTGAACGACCTGCCAAAGCGATTTCAGGAAATTGTGTATCTGGATATTGATTTGGTCGGACTGCACTAATGACAATATCCGCTGTTGTTACTTTCATTTTTTCACTCCTACTATTGCATGCACAAGCACTTCATCTAAATGGGAAACAGGTATAACAGTTAAACCTTCTTTCACCATTGGTGGTACATCTTCTAAATCTTTTTCGTTTTCTTTAGGTATGATAACAGTCGTTAAACCTGCACGATGCGCACTAAGCATTTTTTCTTTTAATCCACCAATTGGTAATACGCGACCACGTAAAGTGATTTCACCAGTCATTCCAACCTCTTTACGGATTGGTTTATTTGTTAATGCTGAAATCAATGCTGTTGCCATCGTTATACCTGCTGAAGGGCCATCTTTTGGAACCGCACCTTCTGGAACATGAATATGAATATCATACTTCTCGTGGAAATTTTGGTCAATATTCAGCTCTTCTGCTTTTGAGCGAATATAGCTGAACGCAGCCTGTGCTGACTCCTTCATTACATCCCCTAGCTTACCAGTTAAAGTTAGCTTACCCTTTCCAGGATATAGTGATACTTCAATAGAAAGTGTGTCTCCACCAAATGCAGTATAAGCTAAACCTGTAGCTACACCTATTTGATCTTCACTTTCCATTTGACCATAAGAGAATGTTTTCTTACCTAAAAATTCTTCAATATTTTTATCGGTAAATATTATTTTTTGTCTTTCGTTTGAAACGATCAACTTAGCAGCTTTTCTACATAGTGTCGCTAGAACTCGCTCTAATGATCTTACTCCTGCTTCACGTGTATAATGACGAATAATTGCACTTAATGCACTTTCACGAATTTGTACAGTAGATTTATTTAAGCCATGCTCTGCTAATTTTTTAGGGAATAAATGTTTTTTAGCTATATTAACTTTTTCAAGTTCAGTATATCCAGATAAAGTAATAATCTCCATACGATCACGTAATGGACCTGGTATAGTTGATAAATCATTTGCAGTTGCTACAAATAAAACTTGAGATAAATCAAATGGTTCTTCGATGTAATGATCACTAAATGTATGATTTTGTTCTGGGTCCAATACTTCTAACATTGCTGATGCTGGATCCCCTCTAAAATCGCTAGACATTTTATCAATTTCATCAAGTAAGAATACAGGGTTATTTGTTCCTGCTTTCTTCATACCTTGGATAATTCGACCTGGCATAGCTCCGATGTATGTTCTTCTATGTCCTCTTATTTCTGATTCATCTCTTACGCCACCTAGAGAAACGCGTACAAAGTTTCTAGACAAAGCGTTTGCGATTGATTTCGCTAAAGAAGTTTTACCAACTCCAGGAGGACCAGCTAAACATAGAATTGGACCACGTAATGAATTCGTAAGTTGTTGAACAGCTAGATATTCTAATATTCTTTCTTTTACTTTTTCAAGACCTTCGTGTTCATTATTCAGTATCTTTTCGGAACGGTGTATATCCAGTGTGTCTTCAGTTTGCTTAGACCATGGTAGAGCTACCATCCAATCTAAATATGTACGAACTACACCTGCTTCTGCAGCATTAGGAGGTAGTTTCTCATATCTAGCTAACTCTTTTAGTACTACTTCCTTTGTTTCTTCAGGCATATTTGCCTCTTCAATTTTTGTTAAAAACTTATCAACTTCTTCAGTCTTACCTTCACGATCACCTAGTTCTCGTTGAATAACCTTTAATTGCTCTCTTAAGAAATATTCTTTTTGAGTTTTATCAATATTTTTCTTAACTTGTAGACCAATCTTTTCCTCAAGCTTTAATAATTCTTTTTCATCTTGAAGAAAATTTAAGATAATATGTATTCGTTCAGTAACATCAATTGTTGCTAATATTTTTTGTTTTTCTTCTTCTCTTAATGGAATTGAATCGATCATTGCATCTGCAAGTTTACCTGGGCGGTCTTGCTTAACGATTGAAGCAATTGTCTCTGGCAAAATTCGCTTTGACAATTTACTGTATTGTTTAAAATGCTGCAATAAAGTTCTCATTAAAGCACGTAGCTCTTTAGATTCATCTTCTACATCTGGATATTCTTCTACCTTTGCAGTTAAGAAATCATTTTGATCAATAATTGATTTGATTTTTCCTCTGTGTAATCCTTCAACAGTAATACGAACAGTGCCGTTTGGAAGTGTAATTTTTTGTGTTAATTTAGCTAAAGTCCCAAAATGGTACAATTCGTCTAACTTTGGATTTTCAGTATCTGCATCTATTTGAGTAACAACAAAAATTAACTGATCTAACTCATCAGCTTCTTGTATAGCTTTTATCGATTTCGTTCTTCCTACATCTAGATGTGCAATAGTGGCAGGAAATACACTAATTCCTCTTAAAGGTAGGAGGGGTACAACTTTTTCTTTTGTAACATTCATTACGTTACACCTCCATGTTTTTCATTCTATTTAGTTATTTTACCTTAACATATATATCATTTACAATGATATGCATTAAAAGAAATAAAGAAGCAGCACAATCAATCAAAAACTGACTAGAACATAACATATATAATAAGTTTTTTCGATAATCTTGATTTTAACTAAAAATAAGAAGTAAGACTTGTAATAAGATTAAATCATATAGAATGTATTTCTACAAAATAAAAAGTGTTCGCTCACTTCATTGAAAAAAGAATGCAAAAATAGTTTGTATTCTTTATTTATTCAAAATGAAATGATTCGAACACTTATTTTTATCTACATAGATTGCGATTGATTTTCTTCAAACAAAGTTAATTGTTGGAAATCAGTTTTTGTTTGAGCTGGTAGTTCAAATTTCCAATTATCTTTAAAGACCTCATGGAGAACTTTTTCTATGCGATCTACTACTAATATTTCTACATCTTTATATTGATGTAATGTAGCCTGATCGTTTTCTTTCGGAACAATAATTTTAGTTGCCCCTGCTTTTACAGCTGCTTTTACTTTTTCTGGTACACCGCCAACTGGTTTTACATCACCTTGAATGCTCATTTCACCAGTCATAGCGATTGTATTTAATACTGGAACATTATTAACTGCTGAAAAAATACCAACTACCATGGCAATCCCTGCAGATGGTCCGTCAATTAATGCGCCACTTGGAAAATTAATGTGAATCGTAAAGTCATCGATTGGTACACCAATTTTTCGTAAGATTGTCGTAACATTTTCTAAAGAGCCTTTTGCCATACTTTTTCTACGAATGGATTTAGCTTGATTACCTAAGCTTTCTTCCTCAACAATTCCAGTAATTGTAATTGATCCTTTACCGCTTTCTTTTGCCTTCATTGCACTTACTTCAATCGGTAATAACGCTCCAATATTTGCTCCATAGACGGCTAAACCGTTCACCAATCCTACAGTTGGAGCTTCTGGAATTTTGTTAACAAGTCTTGGTGATAAACGACTTACAGAAACAACCCACCCAATATCATCTTCTATTAATTCTTTTCGACCAGAAGTTAAAACCATACCGCCAGCTAACTGAATTAAGTTAATCGCTTCACGACCATTTTTTGCATATGTACCTACTAATTCTAAGGCTTTATCCGATAGGCTCAATTCTATTTTTTCAGCAGATCGTTTAGCTACTGCTTGAATTTCATCCTGTTCTAATTCTCTAAAAAATATCTCTAAACAACGAGAACGAATTGCCGGTGGGATATCTTCTGGTGATCTTGTTGTTGCACCAACTAATCTGAAATCTGCTGGTAAACCGTGTTTAAAAATTTCATGAATATGTGCTGGTATAGAAGGATTTTCTTCTTGGTAATAAGCACTCTCAAATTTAACTTTACGATCTTCAAGTACTTTCAGCATTTTATTCATTTGAATTGGATGAAGTTCGCCAATTTCATCAATAAATAAAATCCCACCATGCGCATCGGTTACTGCTCCTTTTTTAGGTTGAGGAACACCTGCTTGCCCCATCGCACCTGCACCTTGATAGATTGGATCATGAACGGAACCGATTAAAGGATCCGCAATTCCTCTTTCATCAAACCTGGCAGTTGTAGCGTCTAATTCAATAAATACTGCATCTTGTTTAAAAGGTGTATTCGGGCTCTTTTTTGCTTCTTCTAATACTAGTCTAGCCGCTGCAGTTTTTCCGACACCAGGCGGCCCATAAATAATTACATGTTGAGGATTAGCACTGCAAAGTGAAGCTTTTAACGCTTTTATTCCATCCTCTTGGCCAACTATATCATCAAAAGTGGTTGGTCTAACTCTCTCTGCTAACGGAACCGTTAAAGAGATTGACTTTAATTTACGTAACTGCTCCATTTCTTTTTTAGATTCCCTGTCAATCGAAACTTTTGTTGTTCGTTGACCCTTTAATAAATGAATAAAATACAAAGCAACGATTGTTCCTAATGCTAATTGAGCTAATAATATAATTGTTGTTAAACTCATTCTTTACCCCTCCACTGAAGTAGAAATTAATTTTAGTATCGCCCTCTATATGGAAGGATAAACCAAATTTTAAAAATTAAAGGCAAGGTTTACCGAGTAAAGTTCCTATGTATTTAAAGAAAGATAAAAAACCACTTAAAAAAAGTCAAAATAAAAAACCAAATGCAAATGCATTTGGTTCCGTACTTAAGCTAATTTATTTGCTTTTTTCTTTAACTCTAATTCTGTTCCATCTTCAAGTACAAGCTTAGGAGCTGCACCAGTTTTAACGGTTTCTGCTGAGATAATACATTTTTGAATATCCTCACGTGAAGGTAATTCAAACATAATATCTAACATAAGCCCTTCAATGATCGAACGTAGTCCACGAGCTCCAGTTTTACGCTCAATTGCTTTTTTAGCAATTTCAGTTAAAGCGTTATCCTCAAACTCAAGTTCAACTTGGTCAAGCTCTAGTAATTTTTGATATTGCTTAATTAAAGCATTTTTTGGTTTAGTTAAAATTTCAACTAATGATGCTTCATCAAGTTGCTCTAAATTAGCTAAAACAGGTAAACGACCAATGAACTCTGGAATTAAACCAAAGCGTAATAAGTCTTCTGGTAATACATGGTTTAAGATTTCTTTTGAGTTTAAATCGCTCTTTTCAGAATCACCACTGAAACCAATTACCTTTTTACCTAAACGGCGTTTGATAATTTGTTCGATGCCATCAAATGCTCCACCACAAATAAATAAAATATTTGTTGTATCAATTTGAATGAATTCTTGATGTGGATGCTTACGACCACCTTGAGGAGGTACGCTTGCCACAGTTCCTTCAAGAATTTTTAAAAGTGCTTGCTGAACACCTTCACCTGACACATCACGTGTAATTGAAGGGTTTTCAGACTTACGTGCAACTTTATCAATTTCATCGATATAAATAATACCTTTTTCAGCGCGTTCTACATCATAATCTGCTGCTTGGATTAATTTTAAAAGAATGTTTTCAACATCTTCCCCAACATATCCAGCTTCAGTTAATGAAGTTGCATCTGCAATCGCAAATGGTACATTTAAAATTCGTGCTAAAGTTTGAGCTAATAATGTTTTACCACTACCAGTTGGCCCAATCATTGCAATATTACTTTTTGATAACTCAACCTCATCAATTTTGCTATTTGAATTAATACGTTTGTAGTGGTTATATACAGCAACAGATAACGCTTTTTTCGCATTGTCCTGACCAATAACGTATTCATCAAGAATTTCGCAAATTTCTTTCGGTTTCGGAACGTCTTTAAACTCTACTTCCTCTTCTTTTGCTAGCTCTTCTTGAACTATTTCAGTACAAAGCTCAATACACTCGTCACAAATATATACACCAGGTCCTGCAACTAATTTTCTAACCTGAGACTGTGACTTTCCACAGAACGAACATTTTAGCTGTCCTTTTTCTTCGTTAAATTTGAACATATGTTCACTCCCTCTAAAAATTTCTAAAAACACTCAATATGTATGTAATCCCAAAAATATGTATCTTGTAGCTATATAATAGCATACAAAATAAACAAAGCAATTAATTACTACTCTAAAATTGTTTAAATTTTTAGAATATATATATTCTAATCTTAAGCTAATAATCCTTCTTTTGAAGAATTATTTTTAGTATAGCCACAATAATTTTTTAAAATCTGTATAACAGATTCTAACATATGTATATGTGTATTTTAAAGGAATCAGTTCACTTTACCAAATATTTCATTATTTAAAAACAAGGCACGAAAAATCTCGCGCCTTGTTTAAGTGAATATATGTTTATTTAACGCTTATTTTTTTCTGCTATCTACTAATAATTCAACAGCTTTACGGATTTGAATATCATCACGTACAGCGTCAGTTCCACCAAGCATAGTTACTAATTGCTCAGAAGGAATGTTGTACATTGCAGATAAACGAGTTAATTCTTCGTTCATTTCTTCTTCAGTTGCATCGATTTTTTCAGCTTCGATGATCGCATCGATTGTTAAGTCGATTCTTACACGAGCTTCAGCATCTTGACGCATTTGAGCACGAAGATCTTCTTCTTTAGTACCAGTAAATTGGTAGTAAAGCTCTAAGTTTAATCCTTGTTGTGCAATACGTTGTTCAAAGTCTTTAACCATACGGTCAACTTGGCTTTCGAACATTACGTCTGGGATTTCAATTTCAGCATTTTCAGCTGCTTTTTGAACTAAAGCATCACGTAAGCTACCTTCAGCTTGAGATTTTTTAGATTCAACTAAGTCATTTTTGATTTTAGCTTTAAGATCTTCTAAAGTTTCTACTTCGTCATTTACGTCTTTCGCAAACTCGTCGTTTAACTCAGGAAGTTCTTTAGCTTTAATTTCATGAACAGTTACTTTGAAAGTAGCAGCTTTTCCAGCTAATTCAGCACTGTGGTATTCTTCTGGGAATGTTACATTAACATCAGTTTCTACACCAGATTTAGTACCGATTAAAGCTTCTTCAAATCCAGGAATGAAAGAACCTGAACCGATTTCTAGTGGATAGTTTTCACCTTTTCCACCTTCGAAAGCTACGCCATCAACGAAACCTTCGAAATCAATTACAGCTGTATTACCGTTTTCAACAGTACCATCTTCTTTAACTACTAACTCAGCTTGACGCTCTTGTAATGTAGTTAATTCAGCTTGTACGTCTTCGTCAGTTACAGTTGCATCCATTTCTTCAACTTCTAAGCCTTTGTATTCGCCTAATTTTACTTCTGGCTTTACAGTAACTTTTGCTTTGAAGATTAAAGTTTTACCTTTTTCCATTTGCTCAACGTCAACTTCTGGACGGTCAACTGGCTCAATACCAACCTCTACAACAGCTTTGCTGTAAGCTTCTGGTAAAATTACGTCTAAAGCATCATTGTAAAGTGCTTCAATACCAAATTTTTGTTCGAAAATTGGGCGAGGTAATTTACCTTTACGGAATCCCGGTACATTGATAGTTTTAACAACTTTTTTGAAAGCTGCATCTAAACCTTTATCTACTTCAGAAGCTTCAACTTCTACAGTTAATAGACCAACGTTAGCTTCTAATTTTTCCCATTTAGCAGTCATTGTTAGTTCCCTCCAAAATTATCTAAAAAAATATATGTGTTTACGTATTTTCGTACTATACATGCCTGTCCATTTTTAATAAAGAAAATGCATGTATAATTAAGTAAATAGTCGTTACAACCATTCTATTATAACACATTCCTTTTTTGTTTCAATATTTCCTATTTTTATAAGGAGAAAATATTAGAGATTTTTAATTTCGAATTTTAAATCAGTTTAGTACCAATAAAAATAAGAACGATGACTTCCTTTCACTATTGCTTGCTTTCCGTAAGCCGAGACCTAAGCCCCTCGTCGCATTCACTCCAATTACAACTCGATTTTATCGCCACTTCCATCTCATTAAAATACTTTTTTTACATAAAAAAAACATAGAAACTCAAATAGAACATCTATGTTTTTTCCAACTATTTCATTTTAAATTAATTTTAGCGTATAGAAAATTTCTACAAACTTGATTATCAGACTGATTGCAAGCGCTTGTCTTTCGAGGCGCGAAGCCTGGTGAGGAGCGGAGTAACCCTAAAGCGGTAATGAGCACCGCGCAGGCAGGCGAAGCAATGAAGAAAGCGAGCGTTTAGCGGGAAGTCTAACATCTCATTTTATGTTAAAGTATCCTTCATCTTCAAACCGTTTTACTAAAGCAATTGCACTTTTCACAGGAAAATATTCTACATTAAATAAGTTTTTTAATTCCTCTTCATCTACACTACGATCAAAAAATTGTTGGACGATGCAATAAAAACAGGCTGCCCATGTATTTATATCCGATGGTATTGGGATAAACGGGAAGTAAATTGTTATAAAGTGTTGGAAGTGTGTTTTTGCGATTTCGAAAGCAGAAGGGTCTTCACTTTCTAATACATCACTTAATTTTTTCAATATAGCATCTACAAAGATTTTATGTTCATCGACTGAAACAGATGTATTCCAAATCATCCTTTGGTTTACTTTGTTAAGTTCAAAATCTTTATCGATTGATTGTTCTTGTAGAATAAACAAAATAAAACTTTGAATTAGCGGATTTGCTTTGGTGCTTTTTAATATTTCGCTAATTTGATCGATGACAAGATTACAATCTAAACTTCTTAATTCATTAATTAATTCAAGTTGCTTATCAATCGGTTCAGAATTTTCAACGATCATATGTAAATTAAGAACTTCACCCTTAATGCCTTCACGATCTGAAATTACTTTCTTTGATAATGAGAGCATCGCTTGAAACTTATCCATCTGATTTTCATCAATCCGTTTTTGAGTGAGTAATTTTTTTATATTTTTTTGTAATTCTTCATATTCTTTTAATTGAAATAAAATGCTTATGTACACTTCAATTGCTTCATCACTCTCAAATGGCCCGAAAACTAAATCCTCACATCTTTCCTTAGCTTCCCTAGCCCGATTTCCTTCTAAAAGACACGCGACTGCCGCAAGCTCTGTTTGTGAATTATGCTCATTTATTTCTTTTAATTGATTACATAACATTAAAGCTTTACTAAAATCTTTTTCTTCTAATGCTTTTTTACCTAAATTTATTATCCGATCCTTCAGTTTAGGAAAAAAGACAATATTGTCTTCCATGTTACTCTCCCCTAACATTTGTTATTTCCTGCACAAACTAGTTATGAAAAAGTGTATCATGAATTAAAATTATTTAAAATATTAAAGATACATGTATGGATGAATCTGGTTTTAGGTTTAGTACCCTAACGGTTTATTGCCAAATCTTTTCCATAGCTTTGGAAACTTAGCTTTTAGTTCGTCTTTTGACTTCCAATCGATCGTTAATTGTTGTTGAGGATAGTCATAGCCTTTGCTTTCAATAAGGGAATTAAACTCATTCCACAATTGATCATTCCAATCATCATCGCCTTTACGCTTGATTGTATACGCTTGTAAAGCTAGATCTAACATATCTTCCAATTCTGGCGTAAGTCCTTCTTCTTCATAAATAGGAAAGATGTATTCAGCTAAATAATCTGGGTCATCTAACGTTTTCTTGTAAACTTGTTCTCCTTGTCCGATTAACCAAGCTCTAAAATGTGCAAACGAATCCTCAGAACAGCCATCCATGATGATCCATGCAGCTCCTAAAAGATTTACGGCATACGCTTCGGAAAAATAAGTTTCAAAAAGAATTTCAAAACTAGCTATCTCTTCCTCTGATTGTTTAGCTAAATGATTTATTACCCATTCATAAGGTTCTTCAACAATATGCATTTTGGATATTAAGCTCCAAAATTCTTTTTCGTTCATTTATATCACTCCACTCTTTTATTTATACTAGAATAACATATCTAGTATAAATTTCATGATGAATAAAACCTCTATTAATTCATATAAATCGGTCCTAATTTATAGAGTAAACGTAATTCATCATTTTATTTCTTTAGTACTTCAATTAAAAGTAGTTAAACACAAAAAAAGACACTTATTTTACATTAAGTAAAACAAGTGTCTTTTGGACGTCCTGAGAGGGATTCGAACCCCCGACCGACGGCTTAGAAGGCCGTTGCTCTATCCTGCTGAGCTACCAGGACATATGGAGCGGGTGATGGGAATCGAACCCACGACCGAAGCTTGGAAGGCTTCTATTTTACCATTAAACTACACCCGCATATTTGTTATTTCTTTTTTATTTCTTTGCGACATCACCCTGTCGACATAATTTAGTATAGTCGTTAAGCAAATTAAAGTCAACACTTTTTTAAAACTTTTTTCCAAAATAAAGAAAAAAAGTTTAAAGTTGTATAATTACCTTAGTTTATTAGGGTTTTCGGGCTTTTAGTACTCTGAATTTTTTTGTTTTAGATAAGGTTAGTAGCATATAAGCTACTAACCTCCATTCATTCATGATAATTCAAATGAAGTAGTAGTAAGCACCGTTCCATCTGTATTATAAAAAGTAACATTAGCTTTCTTATCAATTATTTCAAGAATAGCATAAGTCTTTTCTTTTCGCATTCTCGGTAATAAAATGCTACCAGGGTTAATAAAAAGCACATCATCAATTACTTCGGCTCCTAATACATGTGAGTGACCGAAACAAGCAATTGTTGCTCCAACTTCTTTACAACGATAATATAGCTTTTGTAATGACTGTTTTATTCCATGTAAATGACCATGTGTTGCATAGATTATATAGTCATTCCCACGGTGAATAAATTCTTCAGGGAATTCTCCTCTGAAATCACAATTTCCCTTTACAACATTATAATCCATTAATTCCTTAGCATTTACTTCTAATTCCGAATCTCCACAGTGTATCATTAAATCTACACTGTCACGATATCGTTCGGCAATTTCTTGCAATGGTTTTGTCAATCCATGGCTATCACTTACAATTAACACTTTCATTAATTTGATCCTCTAAATAAATGATCTTTATCTTCTTTATTTATCACATTCATTAATGATTTAATTGCATTTGCGCGATGACTTAAGCCACCTTTTTCATTTGTTGTTAATTCAGCCATCGTTTTATCTATTTCTGGCAAAAAGAATATTGGATCGTAGCCAAAACCGTTAGTACCTCTTTTTTCATTGGCAATATACCCTTCAACTGTACCATAAACAGTGATTGTTTCTTTACCTGGAACCGCTAAAGCTAAAGCACAATAAAAACGCGCAGTTCTTTTCCCAGGAAAAACGCCTTCTAGTTCACTTAATACTTTTTGTAAATTATCTTCGTCACTTTTATGTAATCCAGCATATCGAGCAGAATAAACGCCTGGTCTACCTTCAAGTGCATCCACTATTAAACCAGAGTCATCTGCAATGACTGGCGTATTTAACTCACTAGCTAAATACTCAGCTTTTAAGATCGCATTTTCTTCAAATGTAGTTCCTGTTTCTTCAACTTCTTGAATTTCAGGAAAGTCTTTTAAAGACTTAATTTGAAATCCCATCGGGTTAAAAAGTGCTTCAAAATCCTTCACTTTGCCTTGATTATTTGTAGCAATAATGATTGTATCCATCCTTAAAGTCTCTCCTCGAAATGATTATTGAAATTTAATACCTTCTTGTAATAACACTTCTTTTTGTTTTTCAATTAGAGATTTAATTCCTAATTCACCTAAAGATAGTAACTCATTTAATTCTTCTCTAGAAAATGTTGCTTCTTCACCAGTTCCTTGAAGTTCAACAAACTGTCCTTTTCCAGTCATAATAATATTCATATCAACACTTGCAGCCGAATCTTCTACATAATATAAATCTAGTACTGGTCCAAGGTCTTCTAAAATACCAACCGAAGTTGCGGCTAAATAATCTTTTACAGGATACGATTTCAATTTATCCATTTTAATTAATTTATCAAAAGCAAGCATCATAGCAACAAATGCACCAGTAATTGAAGTAGTTCGTGTTCCTCCATCTGCTTGAATGACATCACAATCGATCCAAATTGTCTTTTCACCAAGTGCTTCTAAATCAACTACTGCTCTTAACGCTCTTCCTATTAATCGTTGAATTTCCATTGTTCGACCAGTAACTTTACCTTTTGATGATTCACGGATCGTACGCTCTTGAGTAGCCCTCGGTAACATTGAATATTCAGCTGAAATCCAACCTTTTCCACTATTTCTCAAAAATGGTGGTACACGGTCCTCAACAGTTGCATTACAAATTACCTTCGTATCACCAATACTAATAAGCACAGAACCTTCTGCATGCTTTGTATAGTGAGTAGTAATCTCTATTGGTCTAAGTTCATTATTTAATCTTCCATCTGTTCTTGTCATGATTGTTCCTCCTACAAAATCTTCCAAATACTAGTATAGACAAAAATGTGATTTCATTTCTACTTATTAAGTGTAATTTACAGATAAAATTAAAAACCTTGTACAAAAATCGGCACAATTTTTGTACAAGGTTGATATTTAAAACATTTTATTAATAGGCGATAATTGCCTTTTCTTAACGACTGGCTTACAATTTCTTCGTATTTACATCCTTAGGTCTTGAAACAGGTTGGCTTAAAGGCTTACCTTGTTGGTCCAACGCAGTTAATTTACCATTGATTTGGATTTCAATAGACTTAACACCTTTTTGCTCAGTTAGAGAAAGTACAAGCGGCTGTAATACATCATTATTGATCATATTTTTTGCAATATTTCCATAGATACCATCGTTAAAATTAAGCACTAGCTTACCGCCTTTGAAAACAGGTTGACTAACTAGTTTCGTATCAGTTCCAAAATCAGATACTAAATTTGAATATTCAGAAGGACCTTTTACTAGTTCATCTACGATTGCCGAATATGAATCTGTTTGAGCATTTGAAATCCTAGTCGTTACAGGTACATAATAAGTGTCTCCCATTTCTCCTTGAGAAACATAATAAAGTGTAACTGGTCTGGAGTTCATAATATCTACAATGTCACCTTTATCAAAGTTAATCCCGTCATCTCTTGTTAACCCATCACCAATCTGAGCTTTATTGATTGGCATCGATGCAAGCTCTTTTCCGTTTACTCGAATTTTCACCTTTGTCACATTATCAAATTGAGTTAACGTCCAAGTAACAGCTTGAAACACTTTTAATTCATCTTCAGCACGGTATTGCTTAAATTCTGGTGAAAAATCAGCAATAATCGTACCATCCTTTTGAGTTTGAACACCTAAAACTTCAGTATTCGGAGGTAAAACTGCTTGGAAACCATTTGGTAATTCATCTGTAACAGGACCGTCTTTTACTAAGTACTCTAAAGCTTGTTTAGCCAAGCTAGTAGACTTAGGTAATTGGAATGTTTGCGGTACAACATAACCATTACGATCAATTAAATATAATTCCCTTTTTACAGTTTCCTCTTTCTTTGCTACTTCCTTTGAAGGTTGATCACTTTTATAAACTACAGTTTTAGGTGGATCAATGTCAGTTGAAGATTTTGTTGGAAGTAAACTACATCCACTCATTGTTGCAATTCCACATACCGCTGCCGCTGTTACTAACAATCTTTTTTTCATCACCATACTCCCCCCACGCTTTTTTATTATTTATACGAGCCTGTACATTTTTTAGAACAAGCTAAATAGAAAAAAATAAATAATTTAAATCTAGCTCTAAATTTACTGGAAATATTCACCTAAAAGACCTATCGTTCATATGATAAAAAGACTAAATGAATACCCATCCGAAGAACAGCTCGGTCAAGCAAGGAGGGTTAGCACAGTTGAAGGATAGAGACTATCAAACAAAGCACACACTCACAAAGCGTGAAAAAGAAGTATTCGAGCTTCTTGTTCAAGATAAGACTACAAGAGAAATTGCTGAAGAACTTTTTATAAGTGAAAAAACTGTGAGAAATCATATTTCAAATGCAATGCAGAAGCTTGGGGTTAAGGGGCGATCACAAGCAGTTATTGAGCTTCTTCGTATGGGAGAGCTTGAACTGTAGTTCTTTTGTAGAAACAGTTCTACAAACCAACATACTGCCGGCATTCTAATCGACATGCCGGTTTTGGTATTTACATTGAAACTTAAGTTTTACATTTCACTATTTTCTTGCTTGTAAAGAATCTGATTATCTAAATTAAAAGTATTACTTTATATCCTACTTATAGTAGATAAAAAGCCTATCTGTAAATTTGGATAGATGCTCTGCTATAGGGGGATTTTATTTTAGCTCTTTTTACCTATCTAAAACTAAAATAAAAAAATCGTTTCCTGTTGGAAAACGATTTAGCTGTTGAAAAACATCCTTGTCAATTAAATTACCAAATCTTCGTAAAGGAGTAGAGTGATGTTGATTTCCACTTCAGGATGCTCGCTTTCCATGGGGCNNGTCTCAGCCTTCCCGCTAATACCATAGGAGTCGAGCATCCCTCCGTTCCAATCAACTTATTCATCAAAAAAAGTCTGCAATAAATTCTAATCAAGTAGCCTTTACTTAGAGTAATCTAACAGTTGTTTATAAATCAGTTTGTAGGTCAATTGAGTTTGAACCTCAAATTATAAACCTATCATTTAAAACGATAAATCTAAATTTTTCTCTTAGTTCCAATTACTATAGTTTGTTTGAATTGTATATCAAAATTATTGAAACATTTTAACAGTTAATTCGTTAATAAATATAAAAAAATGTATTTTAACGTCGATAATGTTTCATCTAATTTCGTTTTCCCTATAGAGCGTTTTGTATTTCAACACTTTGAAAAAAAAATCGTTTCCTGTTGGAAAACGATTTTCTTATTTTATATACTATAAAATTTCTTAGTATTTTCATATAAAGTTTTATATGCACTTGATAGATTTATGTCTTTTAACTCAGCTATCTTTGCAACCGATTGATGCATAAATTTAGGATGTGTACACTCATTTTCAAAAGGCCCTTCAAATGGCCAAGGACCATCTGTTTCGATCATCATTAATTCTAAAGGATACTTTTTCACTAAGTCTTGAATCTCATTTTCATAGAGTACATCAGGTGTAATTGAGATAAAATACTCATTTTTCATCATCCGGTTAATTGTACGTTCGTCTCCTTTAAACCAATGAAAATGGGCTTTTTTAATAAAATATTTTTCTAATAGATTACATACTGTTTCGGCGTCCTCATACACTGCGTGTAATATGATCGGTTTATTTAACTCTTTTGCAAGTGAGATAAATTTTTCTAGTAATTGAATATACGGTACGTAATCAAGCTGTTCTTCTAAATTCTTATAATATGGTAATCCAACCTCTCCGATTGCGACCATTTCATCCTGATGGTTCTTAATCCATTCAATTAATTTATCAACCTCTTCATCAGAAGGGATTTGTTGTTCAGGATGAAATCCGAATGCTGGATATACACTATTATTTTGATTTTTTAACTCTAAATTTTTCTTACTAGATTTTAAATCCATCGATACCGAAATGAGCGCCTCGATTTCGTGTCTTTCTAAATTAGTTACTATTTCTTCTCTTTGACTAGTATCATAAGAATCTAAATGAATATGAGCATCTATCATTTTCATCGTATTACTTCTTCTCTAAAGCCAAATAGATTTTTCTTTTATATTCCGTAAATTCATCACTTAATAATAATTCTTTTTTACGTGGTCTTGGAAATGGCACTATGATTTCTTCTTTGATTTTGGCAGGTTTGTCAGAAAATAGATAGATTCGATCAGACATTAACAACGCTTCATCAATATTATGCGTAACTAATAATATTGATCGACGTTGCTCTTCCCAAATTGATAAGAGCCATTGTTGCATTTCAAGTCTAGTGAACTCATCTAAAGCTGAAAACGGCTCATCCATACACATGAACGACTGCGGTGCTAGTAGAGACCTTAAAAATGAAACTCTTTGTTTCATACCACCAGATAATTCATGAGGGTAAGCATTCTCATAGTTTTCTAAACCAGTTCTTTTAAGCCAGTCTCTTGCCAATTTTTCATCAGGTTTATGTTTTAATTCCTGTGACAAAACAATATTTTTTAATACTGTTCTCCAAGGTAGTAATGAATGATCCTGAGGCATAAAACTAACATGACCAAGTTTTCCATTTATTATCGACCCATTTAACTTTACTTCTCCAGAATCTGGTTTTACTAAGCCACCTATAAGATGAAACAAAGTACTTTTCCCACTACCAGATGGACCTAGAATCGATACAAATTCACCCTCGTTTACATAAAGGGATATATTATCTAACACTTGATGACCGCTATAACTCATTGATAATTGTTCCACTTGTAATGTCATTTCCGCTTCACCCCTTTAACTTTCCATTTAACAGTAAAACGTTCAATTACAACTATTAGGAAGAAGAAAAGCATACTTAAAAACATAATGATAAAAATTGAAACAAATACTCGATCTGTTCTAAATGAAGATGAAGCTAAAGTCATATAAACCCCAATTCCAGATTTCGCTCCTAACCATTCAGATATAACTGCTCCCATAACACTATAAGTTGCAGAAATCTTTAAGCCAGAAAAAATGGAAGGTAGAGAAAAAGGCAATTCAACTTTCCAAAAAACTTGTGATTTAGATGCTCCCGCCATTTTCATATAATTTATTAGTTCACTTGGTGTTTGTCGAAAACCATCCAACGCTGAAACTGTAACTGGAAAGAAACAAACGAGAGAAATAATAATTAATTTTGGTAATACACCAAATCCAAACCAAATAATTAAAAGAGGTGCCAATACGATAATTGGTACATTTTGCGAAAGAATTAATAATGGGTAAAAAGCTTCCCTTACACCTGGAATTAAATGCAATAGAAATGCGATTAAAAATCCTAATAAACTACCAATTAACAAACCAATAATCGTTAATTGAATTGTAGAAGAAATATGAGGAAGTAGTGAATCAGTTGATTTCATTCCTTCTTTAAAGATCGCGATTGGTCCTGGTAATAACCAAGATTCGATTTTCCAAATTTTAATACTTAGCTGCCAGCAAATTAAAAAAAGCAGGATGACAACAATTGGTTGCCATCCTTTTATATTTTTAGATTTCATTAACGGTACTTCTCCGTTAACACATCCATCGTAATACCTTGTGGTTGATAAAGTATTTTCATTTGAGTTATTACATTGTGGCAACCTATTTCAATCATTCTTTCATTCATTTTTTGAACAACCATTAATAATTGATTCAAGTCGCCTTCCATCGTTGTTTCCAATGGTTGGACCTGATATTTTACACCTGATTCATCAATAATTTTAATTGCTTCATCAACTGCTGGAATAACATCCTCAATATTATTTGTTTTCGGTATAATTTGGACACTCATTAAAGTAGTTTGCATTTTTGCTCCTCCTTATTTCGCTGGTAAGAAATCATTCGTAAATGCTTCTTTTGGCTTAAAGTTTCCTTCTAATAATTTATTTTCAGCTAAGAAATCAGCATAGTTTTTCCAAACTGATAACTTTTGCTCACCCCAACGGTCTGCATCATCTTTATACTTAGATGCTAACCATTCTTGGCTTTTTTCCACTAATTTTTTATCTAAATCTGGATTATCCTTTATTAAAATCGATGCAGCTTCTTTTGGGTTCTCAATCGCAAAATTATATCCTTTTGATGCTGCAGCCACAAACGCTTTTACTATTTTAGGGTTTTTACTAATCATTTTTTCGTTCGTTGCTAAAACTGGAGTATAGTAATCTAGCTTTTTACTATAATCAGTTAAATAAATCATGTTTAATTTTTCTCCACGTAGCTCTGCTTGAATCCCTGTCCATCCTTGATAAATCCATGCAAAATCAATATCTCTTTTTACCGCTGTAAAGAAATCAGCATCACCCATATTAACGATATTTAACTTATTAACATTAGCATTTTCTTCTGACATAAGTGATTTTAAAATAGCCTTTTCAACAGGTGAACCCCATCCACCATATGTTTTTCCAACGAAATCTTTTGGTGACTTAATTCCTTTTTTCACTGGTGATGCAAACCCAGAAGTATTATGTTGAATAATTGCTGCAATTGAAACAATCGGTACATTTTGAACTCTTGCTTGTGTAATTGACTCTTGATAAGAAACACCAAAGTCCGCTTTACCTGATGCCACCAATTGGTCTGCACCTGTTTCTCCCGGGCTGATTATATCTACATCAAGTCCTTGTTCCTTAAAGTAACCTTTTTCCTTAGCAACAAATAGCCCCGTATGATTTGTATTTGGCGTCCAGTCTAGTACGACAGTCACCTTTTTTAATTTCTTTGTCTTTTTAGTAGTAGCAGTTTTGTTTTGACCACACCCGGTTAACATTAAACAAATAGCTACTAAAAATACTACTAGTTTTTTCATTATCTATATCTCCTTTTTGTTTTTGGTTTATACAAAAAGAAAACGTCCGGATAAGAACCCGGACGTTAATGCGCTGTAAAAAACATATCTAAAAAGAGATACTGTTCCCTACGCTGGCATCACCCAGATCAGGTTCTAAGAGTCAACATCTTAAGGATGATATCTCAGCCAGCAACACTGGCTCCTCCACATTTTTCTCATATATAAACTTTTCCTCATTAATATAACAGATAATGATTGAATTTACGAATTATTTTTAACCTGTGTTCAAATGTTTTAATACTCTGTTAATAGGTGCAAATAAAACTATGAAATTTTAACATTTTTAAAAAGAGAATAATAAACAAAAATATCATTTCTTATAGTAAAATCTTAAATGAATAAAGAATATACTACATCAACAAATTATTAAGTAAAATGAGGGGATTTTTTGAATAAACCAATCGGAGTCATTGACTCAGGTGTTGGGGGCTTAACAGTTGCCAAACAAATAATAAGACAATTACCTAAAGAGGACATTTTATACTTAGGTGATACCGCAAGATGTCCATACGGATCACGACCATATACGGAAATCAGAGATTTCACTTGGGAAATGACTAATTTTCTAATGGAGAAAGATATAAAAATGTTAGTCATCGCCTGTAATACAGCAACTTCAGTAGTCTTAAATGAAATGCGTGAAAAACTTCAAATCCCAGTCATTGGAGTTGTCCGCCCAGGTGCTAGAGCAGCAATAAAGTTAACTCAAAATGACCAAATCGGTGTCATAGGAACGAATGCTACTATTAATAGTAAAGCATATCATTCCGCACTAAAACGGATTAATGACAAAGTCATAATTGAAGGGTTGGCGTGCCCAGAGTTTGCTGGAATTGTTGAAAATGGGGACTACAATAAACCTGAAATATTTGAGATAGTTAAACACACTCTTGCACCGCTTATTGATTCAAATATTGATACACTAATACTAGGTTGCACGCATTATCCATTATTAAGTCCAATCATCCAAAAAGTGATGGGACCATCAATCCAACTTATCAGCTCTGGTGATGAAACAGCTTTAGAAGTAAGTGCAATTCTAGATCAACAAAATATATTATCTAACTCTGAAATCACTACACATGAATTTTTTACAACTGGGGATCCAACCATTTTTAGTAAAATAGCTTCATCCTTATTCCAAGAACCAATGGAAAACGTAAAATATATTAAACTATAACGGTCATAGACCACATAAAATGAAGAAAACCAACAAAGTAAGCCTTTGTTGGTTTTTGTGTTTTTAAATTGCGAACGCTCTTCTATTTAATAAAATTTATTCTTTGGCATTACTTGAAAAATAATCTTTAAGCATTGCATTGTTCTTTACAATATCATCTAATGTATATTGATCTAAAACTTGTAAAAATTGTTCTAATGCATTATTAAATATATGTTTTAAAGAACAAACAGGTGTAATAACACAAGTATTACCGTGTTCAAAACATTCTACAATATTAAAGTCTTCTTCAGTTTTACGAATTATTTCACCAATATTTATTTCTGTTGGCAATTTAGCTAAACGGATTCCACCGTTTCTACCACGAACTGTTTCGATGTAACCCATCTTACCTAAATTATAAATTATTTTCATTAAATGATTTTTAGAAATATCGTAAGCTTCAGCAATGTCCTTAATATTAACTAATTTTTCACGTGGCTCAGAGCTTAGAAATATTAGTACACGAAGAGAGTAATCCGAATAAGTTGTTAAACGCATAACTTGTCCTCACTGTTTTATTTAAGATTAATCATAGCATAATTGTGAACTTTTTTTAAATTTTTATGGATTTTTGCGAAAAAATTCACAAAAGATGTATTTTACATATTGCTTTAAGTAAATTCTAGGTCTAAGATAAAGATGTATTTATAATACTACTTTAAAACGTGATTAGGGGGATTTATCATGCTATCTCAAAAAACAATTGATATTATTAAGTCAACAGTTCCAGTCTTAGAAGTAAAGGGTACAGAGATCACTAAAGTATTCTATAAAAATTTATTTACTAATCATCCTGAACTATTAAATGTATTTAATCATACAAATCAACAACAAGGTAGACAACAAACTGCACTTGCAAATACTGTTTTAGCTGCTGCACAGAACATTGATAAACTTGCAACAATTATTCCTGTTGTAAAACAAATTGCGCAAAAGCACCGCAGTCTTCAAGTTAAACCAGAGCACTATCCAATCGTAGGGCAACATTTACTAGGGGCAATTAAAGAAGTACTTGGTGATGCTGCAACTGATGAAATACTAGGTGCTTGGGCAGAAGCATATGGAGTTATTGCACAAGTATTTATCGATATTGAAAAAGAAATGTATGAGGAAGCATCTTCTCAAGAAGGCGGTTGGTCTGAATTTAAAGAGTTTAAAGTCATCGAAAAAGTTGAAGAAAGTGATGTAATAACATCATTCTACTTAGTTCCTAAAGATGGTTCTTCAGTTCCTACTTTCTTGCCTGGCCAATATATTACTGTTCGTTCACAAATTCCAGGTGAAGAATATTTATCAAACAGACAATATAGTTTATCTGATGCATCAGGTAAAAATCACTTTAGAATTTCAGTAAAAAGAGAAGCTGAAGAAAACCAACCACTTGGTAAATTTTCAAACTACCTGCACAATCAAGTAAATGTTGGTGATACATTGGAAATAACTGCACCAGCAGGTGAGTTTACTTTAAATACTGAAATTGATTCAGATGTTGTTTTCTTAAGTGGTGGTGTTGGAATTACACCATTAATCAGTATGGCTAAGTCAATTGCAAGTATTCAACCAAATCGTCAAGTCAGCTTCATAAGCGCTTCAAGAAATGGTAAATTACAAGCATTTGAAAATGAACTAAACCAATTAAAAGAGCAATTAACAAATTACAATTTATCATTTGTTTATGAAAATCCATCTGAGGAAGATGTTCAAAATAACAACTTTAAAAAGCAAGGTTATATTGATGCAGAATGGTTAAATAACAATGTTAAATCAGACAATGCAGATTATTACGTATGTGGACCAGTTCCATTTTTAAAAGCTATTATAACAAGTTTGAAAGAATTGGGTATTAATGATACACAAATTCATTATGAATTCTTCGGACCAGCAATGAGTTTAGATACTGAACCTAAAAGCCCTGTACATCAAGGCTAATACTTAAAAAAGATGCTCAATTTAGAGCATCTTTTTTCATTTCTGTTCTAATAATACAGCCACTTTTTTTAAAATTGTTGGTATTGTAAAGCTACCAAAAATTGCGATTAGGTCACTTGAGTAGTATTTTTTTAGAGTGCCATATACTAAGCTACTTATCATAAGATCGTACAAAAAGAATCGACCAAATTCTCGTTTAGTTATGACCATAAAGATGATAGTTGGATTTCTTGTTGTTAGAATAAGCCCACCTTCTTCTAGAAAAATTGATCATTCTAATAAATGAAAATCGCTAATTTATTTTTTATCTAATATCCAATAATATTTTTCAATTTCTTCTTTTACTTTTATCATGCCAATTTTCTCTAAAACTTTAATAGAGGCATGATTATAAATGGAACAAATAGCAGTTATTCTTGTAACATGATTTTGCTTTAATCCCCACTCACAAAAAGCCCTACCCATTTCAGTTGCATAGCCCTTACCTTGATAACTAGGTGCAATACTATAACCTATTTCCATAATACCAGTTTCGTCAGGGCCACCTTTAAATCCCATGTCCCCAATAATTACTTGATCTTTTTTATGAATAATAATCCCTTCATATTTTTCTTCGTTAGGATGCTTTTGAAAACGAGAGATTTTATAAGGGAAAAGATTTTTATATACGAGAATTGGCCACCCATGAGCGAATCTATAAAATTGATTTTCAAATTCTAACTCTTTATTTCCACTTAAAACAGAAACCATCGCTTCTGCTGTAAAAGTCATTAATAGTAAGTTTTTAGTTTCAGTGATTAGCATTAACTGACTCCTGTATACTAAATTTTATAGTTTTTTTGACTACTGCTTCCCTTAAAAAATATTCTCGAAATTACTAATCCAATCAAACCAAGCAGTATAAATAAACCGGCTCTAACCATCAATGTAATATTTGGTAAATCTATTAATACAAGTTTTCCTAGTGTCAGCAATAATTAACCGATCCCAGTATATGTCCAAACTTTAAACTTCTTAATGTTGCCAAGTATCATAGCTAAAATTGAAAGCAAGATCCAACTTATATTAATTAATAATCGAATCATATTATCAGATTGATCTACAGCAAGTATTTGAACAATTTGTGTTATAAAGGCAATCAATATAACTGTAATTAATAAAGAACTGCTTAATAAGATAAATTGTTTTTCATCTTCATTTTTATATGCCAAAATTGCAATCGTAATGAGTGCTAGAATTAACATTAGCCAATTCATCGTTTCAAAAGACCAAAAAGAATCTATTCCAACTGATAAAATGGATATCCCTACAGGAATAAATGTAAGGGAAGCTATAATTAATTTCAGTAGATCTCGATATCTTAAATAAAATAAATAAGATGATACCGCTTGAATTATTAATACAGTACATAGTAAGTTTTCTGAAACACTATCCAAACAAAGGAATGAAATGGCTAATATAAAATTAGTCGAAAATCCAAAGAAAAAATCCGATTTCTTTTTATAATAAAAGGTAAGGAATAAATATCCTACACATAAAAAGATTAAAATCATTGTTCTAGTCTGATCTTCAAATGCACTAAAGATCCAACCAATTGTTAAAATAAAACTAGTGTGAAGAATTAATACTTGCTTTTTAATAGTAAGCTTAGATTTGATCAATATAGCTAGCAAACTAATATGTTGAACGATAATACTTAGTGCGAAATATTTAATTCCATTCGTATTAAAATTGACTAAAGCAACAATTAAATATGATAAGTGCAATAATATTGCAGACGAAAGATAGATGAATTTATATTTCTTAAATGCTGCATAAAACATAAAGCATAAGTAAATCACTGTTTCATAGACAGAGAAAAATAAATAGTTTGGCGAATTACTTTTGACTAGGAAAGGGACAAAAACGGCTCCTACTATACTTATTAATCCAATAACTTCTGATTTGTATCTATTCATAGAATAAAAACCAATACATACCCAAATAATTAAAAGGGTAAATGCAATCGTTGACCCAACCATGTGATATAAATGATGCATGGCAAATGTAGTTAAAAATAATACGGGTAACACGCCACCAATTAATGATTGGCCAAGTGTTGACCGCTTAGCTTTCATTTGACGATTACCGTACCAGAATAAAGCAATGGCTATAACAAATCCAATTCCTACTTTTGCATACTTGTTTAATACCCCATAATCTGATGCCGCTTTAAATCCCCACATTACGCCAAGAATGAAAATAAATATAAAAAATCTAGGTAACCACTTTTGGAAAATAAGTGCTTCATAATCAATCTTTTCATTTTCAACAGTTACTTTTACCTGTCTACTAACTGTTTTTTGTGGTTTAGCATTAATAACTTTAGTTTGACTTATTTGTTTAATCTCGTTTGAAGTTTCTTTCGTTATTAAGAGAAATTCAATTTGTTTCTTCATTTCTCTGACTTCTTCTTCAAGCTTTTCTACCTTTTTTTGAAGATCTTGACTCTGATTATCCAACTGCATCACCTCTTATCATAACTATGTATTTTATTAAGACTAAATAACTGAAAAGACATCCTTCATATAAGTTCGCTATTTCCTAAGATTTATCCTATAAAAAATTGCTTATGAAGTCTGTTTTTTGCAAATTTCGTCATATTTCCCAGAAAATAAAGGCAATCACTTTCTACTAGAAAACAATCGTTTTTAATTATATCGGTTAAGTAAAAAAAATCCTCTATTATAAAAATAGAGGATTTTTAAAATTAAAATAGAACTTTTTCTAATTTTTGTTGTTTAATCATTTCTAAGAAGCTATCGAATGGTTGAGTACCAATGTCGCCTTCGCCACGTTTACGAATAGCTACAGTATTATTTTCAACCTCTTGGTCACCAACTACTAACATATAAGGTAATTTTTGAAGTTGTGCTTCACGGATTTTATATCCAATTTTTTCGCCACGTAAATCAGCTTCAACACGAATTCCTGCAGCTTTTAATTGATCAGCAAGTTTTTGTGCATATTCATTGTGAACACTTGAAATAGGTAATACTGCTACTTGAACTGGTGCTAACCATAATGGGAATGCTCCAGCAAAATGTTCAGTTAAGATTCCTAAGAAACGGTCAATTGAACCATAAATTGCACGGTGGATAACAACTGGACGTTCTTTTTGGTTATCTTCATTAACATAAGTTAAATCAAATTTCTCAGGCATTTGGAAATCTAATTGAATTGTAGCACATTGCCAGCTACGTTTTAATGCATCTTGAATATGGAAATCGATTTTCGGACCATAGAATGCGCCATCGCCTGGGTTTAATTTAAAGTCTAAGTTCTCAGATTTTAGAACATTTTCTAACGCTTGCTCTGCTGAGTTCCATAACTCTTCTGAACCCATTGAATCTTCTGGACGAGTTGATAATTCTACTTTGTAAGTGAATCCGAATACGCCGTAAATTTCTTTAATTAAGTTAATTACTTCAATGATTTCGCCTTCAATTTGATCTGGACGACAGAAGATATGCGCATCATCTTGAGTAAAAGTACGAACACGCATCATACCATTTAACGCACCAGAATATTCATGACGGTGAACTTGACCATTTTCACACATACGAACCGGCAGATCACGGTATGAATGTAGTTTATTTTTATAAACTAACATATGACCTGGGCAGTTCATCGGTTTTAATGCGAATTTTGTTTCATCAACCTCAGTAAAGTACATGT
Source organism: Bacillus sp. AFS029533 (assembly GCF_002585125.1). Taxonomy (NCBI): domain Bacteria; kingdom Bacillati; phylum Bacillota; class Bacilli; order Caryophanales; family Bacillaceae; genus Bacillus; species Bacillus sp. AFS029533. Next base: position 179,802 of record NZ_NUQC01000010.1, read on the forward strand.
TTTCATGGTAGTGATGCCAGTGACCTGATTGCTCCCATAATCTTTGATTCATAATGAATGGTGTACGAACTTCTTTATAATCTTTTGAAGTTTGTAATCCGCGCTCATATTGTTCTAATTCATTACGGATAATAGTACCTTTTGGTAAGAAGAATGGCATACCAGGTGCCTCTTCAGAGAACATGAATAATTCAAGCTCTTTACCTAATTTACGGTGATCACGTTTTTTAGCTTCTTCTAATAAGAATAAATGCTCTTCTAATTCCTTCTTACTTGGGAAAGCAGTACCATAAACTCGTTGAAGCATTTTATTATTCGCATCGCCTCTCCAATATGCACCAGCAACTGATAATAATTTAATCGCTTTTACACGGCCAGTTGTAGGAACATGTGGTCCACGGCAAAGGTCTACGAATTCACCTTGAGTATACATTGAAATAACTGCATCTTCTGGTAGATCACGGATTAATTCTAGTTTAAACTCATCATCTAATTCAGTGAAGAATTTAATTGCCTCTTCACGACTAACCTCTGAACGAGTAATCGGTAAGTTTTCTTTAATAATTTTTTCCATTTCTTTTTCAATTTTAGGTAGGTCTTCTACTTTAATTGAAACAGGAAGATCAATATCATAATAGAAACCGTCAGCAGTTACTGGTCCAACCCCAAATGCAGCTTTTTCACCTTTATAAAGACGTTTTACTGCTTGAGCTAAAATATGTGCAGAACTATGACGCATCATTTCTAATCCATCTTGATCATCTTGAGTAATGATTTGAACTTCACAATCTTCAGTAATAGGTGTATTTAAATCCACTAATTTACCATTAATTTTTCCACCAAGCGCTTTTTTCTTTAAGCTAATGGAGATTGAACCCGCGAAATCTTCAACTGTTGTATTTTGTTCCACCTCGCGAATTGATCCATCTGGTAATTTAATTGAAATCATTTAAGTTCACTCCTTTTTCAAATTAATTTTGACAATAAAAAAAGAGCACACTCGTAGGGACGAATGTGCTCGTGGTTCCACCCTAATTTAATGTACACAAAAAATATGTATACAAAATCTCAACGTTTTAACGGTCTACACCGATAGTAGTTACTTGTAAAAAAATTACGTTCCCCACTATAGCTACAAGGTGGTAAGTCATTCAACGTATAGAGAATTCTCGCACCAAATGAATTCCTCTCTTACTATCGTCTTGAACGCTCGTGTCCTTGATCTTTGCTTTTCCTTATTCGTATAAAAGTATTATATAGAATGTCATTGAATTCTTCAAGTACTCATCTTAAGATAAATTTAATTGTTTTATCATTCTATTCAATCTTTATTCAGTATGTGACAACATTACTTGTTTTAAACACTAACGATCGAATTCTTTATTTCATTTAAAAATTTTTCTTTCCAATCTTTTTTCCATTGTTCACTTCGTCCTGTATGACGATTTATATTTACTAAAGAATTTCGTCCAGTAAAGCAAATTTCACTTTGAGGATTAACTCCCATATAGTGTAAATCGATTGATGAATTTCCTACTTTTGCAATTTTTACGTATACATCGATGATCTCATTAAAAAATACTTGTCGTAAGTAATCACATTGTAAATCAGCAACAACTGGAATAAATTCACTATGATTTGCCGTCCATTCTTGCATAAGCCCTAAATATTTTAAATACTCAATTCGTGCTTCTTCAAAATAAACGAATGGAACTGTGTTATTCATATGTCCAAACATGTCCGTTTCACTAAATCGAACTTTAATAGTTATCTTAAATGAAAACTCAGATTGCCACTCCTGTATATTAGATACATAATTCATTTTCCCCATCGAATTTGCCCCCTTACTATCTATATTATATCATTAATTCCTTTAAAGAATGAATATTCATTCAGTTCCAAGGGGGGCAGGATGAAGGAAATAAAGGACTCTTTCTTTACCCTAACCCTATTAAGTCATAACAAACATCCTTAACATTTAATAATTTTGATGAATATAATTTCCATGTTTAAATGTGATTCTTTTGAAATGGTTATTTCGCATCCATGCATCTACACGTTTTTCAAAAAGCTCTCCCCCATATATTGGGTATCTTTCAGAAATAAGATTTTTTTCATTATATATCTTATTTTTAAAATCATTTGTCCTGATTAAATAACATTGATCTGAAAATCCATAACCAATATAAAAGTTTTCATCTTCATCTATTGATTCTTGTTTTGCCTCAAAACTATTTCCATTCCATACTGGATTTGCTACTTTGATTCTTTCATCAGCTTGAAGTTTTAGTATTGATAAATCAATCCAATTAAAAGGCTTTTCTAAAATAGAATCACTTGAAAAATGAAGTAGATACTCAGTCTTACAAAGATAAATACTAACAAGTTCTGAGATTGAATAGTAATAACCACCTTTGAAGCTCTCCTTAGTAACCTCAAAATAATTAAGTGCTTCATTTGAATAATCATCAACTATTACATATGACGATAAGACATCCCTTGCGACAAGTTTGTCTGCATGACGACTGACTTCCCTTACATCTTGTACGTTATTAATATATAAAACTTTTTCTTTAAATTGAAATTGATTAAACTCAATCATTTTTTCGATCCGGTCTGTCTTTAAAAGTATTTCCCAATCTTTTTCGTAGCATTTCGTCTCAAATGTCACTTCAAACTGTTGCATTTAAGTTAACCTCCGTTCGAAAGGGGTAAGACACCGCACATCCCTTTGCTGCCCTTACTATTGATATGATTTAAAAATGGAGTTTATTAGAAGATATTGATTTAAAAATGCAAAAAAAGCATGTCCCGACAGGACATGCTTTTAAGTTTATTAAATTTCGTCGCTTCCAAAGAAGTCTTTGAAAGATTGGATTGTAGTTGCACGGTTTAACGCTGCAATTGAAGTTGTTAAAGGAATACCTTTTGGACAAGATTGTACACAGTTTTGTGAGTTACCACAGTTTGATAGTCCACCGTCACCCATAATTGCATGAAGACGTTCTTCCTTATTCATTTCTCCAGTTGGATGAGCATTAAATAAACGTACTTGTGAAAGCGGTGCAGGCCCAATAAAGTTAGATTTACTATTAACGTTTGGACAAGCTTCTAAACATACACCACAAGTCATACATTTTGATAATTCATAAGCCCATTGACGTTTTCTTTCAGGCATTCTTGGTCCAGGACCCAAGTCATGCGTTCCATCAATTGGAATCCATGCTTTAACGCGTTTTAAAGAATCGAACATGCGGCTACGATCAACTTGTAAGTCACGTACTACTGGGAATGTGCTCATAGGCTCAAGACGAATTGGTTGTTCCAATTTGTCAATAAGCGCAGAACATGATTGTCTTGGTTTACCGTTGATAACCATAGAACACGCTCCACAAACTTCTTCAAGACAGTTCATGTCCCAAGAAATTGCAGTCGTTTCTTTTCCATTTGAATTAACTGGATTTTTACGAATTTCCATTAACGCCGAGATTACGTTCATATTCGGACGATAAGGGACAGTAAATGTTTCTTCATATGGCGCAGTATTTGGTGAATCTTGACGTTTTACAATTACAGTAATTGTCTTTTCAGCAGTCATTGTTCCATTATGCATTTGCTTTGTCCTCCTTTTTCTTAGAATAATCTCGTTTTCTTGGCTCGATTAATGATGTATCAACATCTTCGTAATGGAATAATGGTGAATTTGATTTCTCATCAAATTTAGCCATTGTAGTTTTTAAGAATTCCTCATCATTACGGTCTGGGAATTCAGGTTTATAGTGAGCTCCACGGCTTTCATTACGGTTATATGCACCTAATGTGATAACACGTGATAAGTGAAGCATGTTTTCAAGTTGACGAGTAAATGAAGCACCTTGGTTACTCCATTTAGCTGTATCATTAATATTAATGTTTTGATAACGCTCATAAAGCTCTTGAATTTTTTCATCAGTTTTTAATAAGCGATCATTGAATCGAACTACAGTAACGTTGTCTGTCATCCACTCTCCAAGCTCTTTATGAAGAAGGTATGCATTTTCTTTACCGTCCATTTTATAAATACGATTCATTTTTTCTTTTTCTTCATTTGCATTTGATTCAAATACAGAAGTTGAAACATCATCTGAAGATTTAGCTAAACCATTTACGTATCTTACAGCATTTGGTCCAGCAACCATTCCACCATAAATAGCAGAAAGTAATGAGTTAGCTCCTAAACGGTTAGCTCCGTGCATTGAGTAATCACACTCACCAGCAGCAAATAAACCAGGAATTGTCGTCATTTGGTCATAGTCAACCCATAATCCACCCATTGAATAGTGAACTGCTGGGAATATCTTCATTGGAACTTTTTTCGGATCATCACCTGTAAATTTCTCATAAATCTCGATGATTCCACCAAGTTTTACATCAAGTTCATGTGGATCTTTATGTGAAAGATCTAAATAAACCATGTTTTCACCATTAATACCAAGCTTGTGGTCAACACATACAGAGAAAATCTCACGTGTAGCAATATCCCTTGGTACAAGGTTTCCATATGCAGGATATTTCTCTTCTAAGAAATACCATGGTTTACCGTCTTTATAAGTCCAAACTCGTCCACCTTCACCACGAGCACTTTCACTCATTAAACGGTTTTTATCATCTCCAGGAATTGCAGTTGGATGGATTTGAATAAATTCACCATTTGAATAAACTGCACCTTGACGATATACAGCTGCAGCAGCTGAACCAGTGTTGATAATTGAATTTGTAGTTTTACCAAAGATAATACCAGGGCCACCAGATGCCATAATTACAGCATCTGCAGGGAAACTTACGATTTCCATTGATGTTAAGTTTTGTCCAACGATACCGCGACATACTCCTTCATCATCAACTACAACTCTTAAAAATTCCCAGCCTTCATACTTTTGAACTAGACCTTCAGATTCGTAACGACGAACTTGCTCATCTAATGCATATAATAATTGTTGTCCAGTCGTAGCACCAGCAAATGCTGTACGGTGATGTTGCGTTCCACCGAAACGACGGAAGTCTAATAATCCTTCAGGCGTACGGTTGAACATTACACCCATGCGGTCCATCATATGAATGATGCCAGGTGCTGCTTCTGCCATTGCCTTTACTGGTGGTTGGTTTGCTAAGAAATCTCCACCATAAATCGTATCATCAAAGTGCTCCCAAGGAGAGTCACCTTCACCTTTTGTATTAACCGCACCATTAATTCCACCTTGAGCACATACTGAATGTGATCGCTTTACAGGAACTAATGAGAATAAATCTACTTTTGTGCCAGCTTCAGCGGCTTTAATTGTTGCCATAAGACCAGCTAATCCGCCACCGACGATAATTATTTTACCACTCATGATTCTCTCTCCTTACTTGTACGCTAGTTGTGGATCAATGAATGCAAAGATAGCAGTTAATCCAACGAATGATAATACAACGAAAACACCTAATGTAACATATGTTGAAATACGTTGTGATCTAGGTGTTACAGTAATTCCCCATGATACAAAGAATGACCATAATCCATTAGCAAAGTGGAAAATTGTTGAAATTACACCTACTATATAGAAAACTAACATAAATTTCGATTGGAAAATATCAGCCATCATATTATAATCAACAGTTGCTCCCATTTGAGCAGCAATACGTGTTTGCCACACGTGCCATGTAATAAAAATTAAAGTTATTACACCAGAAATACGTTGGAATAAATATAACCAGTTACGTAAGTATCCATAATTTTTAACATTGCTAGTTCCTGTGAACGCAATGTATAATCCGTAAATTGCATGGTATAAAATTGGTAAGAAAATGACAAAAACCTCTAAAAAATAGCGGAATGGTAAATTCGCCATAAATTCAGCAGCTTTGTTGAACGATTGCGCTCCATTTGTCGCAAAATGATTGACAACTAAGTGCTGTGTTAAAAAGATTCCAACTGGAATAACTCCTAGCAATGAATGAAGTTTTCTAAAGAAAAACTCCCTTCCATTCTTGTTGCTCATGTAAACCCCTGCCCCCTTTAGTTTGTGCACATGAAAATTTAATTCCTCTATTATTCTAAAAAAATAGAATAAATAAGCAATACGCATAAAAAGTCGAAATTTTTATGACATTTATCTACAACCCATTTTACTCCTGATAATATAGCAGGTCAAGAAAACGCGTACATTTTTCTTCACTGAAAAAACTTCTCATTTAGTTTGGTAATCCTTGTAATCTACATATGTCGAATTATTGTTTTTACTATTCAATATTGTATATAATAAAAACATGTTTTTTAGGAAAGGGAGAGTTATCCGACCATGACGAACGGCATTGAAAATTTAAATATTCCAGGAAATATTTCTGGTTTTGGCTATGAGCTAATACGTAACGATCTATTGAATGATTTATTAGGAAAAGAGCAAAATGATATTTTATATTGGGCGGGTAAAATGATTGCCAGAAAATATCCTTTAGCAACCTTTGAAGAAATTATAGAGTTTTTTGATCAAGCTGGTTGGGGTACTCTTACTGTTGAAGAAGAAAAGAAGCAAGAAGTTCATTTAACATTATCTTCAGAATTAATTACATACAGAAATCAACAAAAAAAGAACGTGTCTTACCAATTAGAAGCTGGATTTCTAGCGATGCAAATTGAACAACAAATCGATGTTATAGCTGAAACGTATGAAGAGCAAAGCAAAAGAGGCGACAAAGTAAAGTTCCAAGTAAAATGGGATTTAAAGGATCCAATTACAAGAAGATAACACAAAAAACACCGCAAGGAATTTTGGTCCCTTGTGGTGTTTTCTTTTTTCTTTTGAAATATTTAAATATAAGTTCAAAGACGGGTACAACCATGAGGATTTTCAAACAAATCATTAAGATTAAATTTCTAATTTAATTTAAGGAAAAAGATCAGTTTACTTCCTTACCCCTTCTCTTTCCTTTCCTTACTTTGATCCTGCCTCCTAATTCCCTCAAAATTCTTGTTTCTTTTAACTCCTTTAATAATAGAATTTAACAAGAATAAACAAATAGAAACAAAAAACAAAATGGCGAGTATTAATAGAACGAACTGTAGCACAATTTCTCCATATCCGTAGGCAAGTATGCTATGCCTCATTATTAATACCTCCTTCTTTTATTTACCATTTAGCCGTTCGCCGTACTTATATTAAATTTACAGAATCTTTATATAATTTATTCGCTTAACGAATAAAAAACCCTTTAAAGCGCTATCTCTATACTATACGGCTCGGTATATCTGAACGTGATGAATATTGAAAAAATCAATATTTCAAAGCCTATATATTAAGAATTTGAACGCCTAAAAGGGTTTATTTTAATAGTTAGTTTTCTACTACTACTTCTTCATTAATACGATCTAATTCATATCCTTTATGAAGAGCGTGAACTGCTTCTTGTAATTTTGATTTTGGTACAACTGTTGAAACTTTAATTTCAGAAGTGCTTACCATTTTTACAGGGATTTCACTTTCAGCTAAAAATTTAAACATTTTTGCAGCAACACCTGGATTTGAAACCATTCCACTACCTACAATTGAAACTTTAGCAAGTTCACTTTCAAAATCAAATGAGCGGTAACCTAAAAACTCTTTCTTTGATTCTAGAACCGTTATTGCTTCCATCATATTTTCAGATTTGATCGAGAATGAAAGATTTACTAAGTTATCTGATGTTACGCTTTGGATAATAATATCAACATCAATACCTTCACTTGCTAATAAAGTAAAGATTTTAGGTAATAAATCTACATGGTTATTTAAACCATTTAATGTCATCCTTGTTACATTAGATTCGAATGCGATTCCTCTTACGACTGATTGTTGTTCCATTTGTGTTTCCTCCCCAATAAATGTACCGATTTCATCATGTTGACTTGAACGAACTTGAATAATTAAATTATAATTTTTTGCGAATTCTACTGCTCTTGGATGTAAAACCGCTGCTCCTAAAGCTGCAAGCTCTAGCATTTCATCATAAGAGACATGGCTTAATTTAGATGCATTTGGTTCAACTCTTGGATCCGTAGTATAAACACCTAATACGTCCGTATAAATATCACAACGTTCTGCATTTAAAGCCGCTGCCAATGCAACAGCTGTTGTATCTGAGCCACCACGACCTAATGTCGTAATTTCATTGTTGTCACCTAAACCTTGGAAACCAGCAACAATTACGATATACCCTTCATCTAGTAATTGTTGAATTCGATCAGTATGAATGGTTTCTATACGTGCATTTCCATGGACAGATTCAGTTTGAATTCCAGCTTGCCAACCAGTTAGTGAAATAGCTTTAAAACCTTTTGCCTGGATTGCCATTGCTAGTAAAGAAATCGAAACTTGTTCCCCTGTAGTAAGTAACATATCTAACTCACGTTTACTGTTTTGTGGACTAATTTGAGCTGCTAAACTAACTAGTTCGTCTGTATGATGTCCCATCGCAGATACAACTGTAACTACTTGGTTTCCTTCTTTATATGATTTGGTTACTGTATCAGCAACATGCTGAATTCGTTCAATTGAGCCTACTGAAGTACCACCGAATTTCTGAACAATAATTCCCATTTTTCTCATCCTCACTTTTTACTTAAAAAAGAATACAAAAAAGCGCGTGAAGCAATGTTCACGCGCCTAATTTACAAATAAATAAAATAGACAAATCATCAACATCTCTTCAATAGCTCCCCGCATAATTATTATGCGACAGTACTACATTTCTTAAATGCAGTCCCAACAAAATGAATTGTGGATTCATTTTATTTCGGCAAAACTTCCTTTCAACTGTCCATTACAACGCCACACGTCTATGACAGCATACTTTTAAGTTTTGCACCTCTATTACGAGAGAAAATCATTTAATTTTAACTAAAATATAAATTATTTTGAAAATAGTGTCAAGATAAAAATTTTGGTAACGATCTCACTCTTTATGGAAATGCTGATAAATTTCTTCTGCAACATTTTTTGGCATTTTAGCTGCTATCAACTCATCAATTGATGCCTCTTTTATTTTTTTTACTGAACCAAAATGTTTAAGAAGGGCTTTCTTTCTTGTTCCACCAACACCTGCTATGCCATCTAAAGCAGATTGAACCATTGATTTACTATGAAGCTGACGATAGAATTCAATCGCAAATCTGTGTACCTCGTCTTGAATTCTTTGTAATAAAAAGAACTCTTGGCTTTGTCTTCCAAGTTGGACAATTTGAGGTGGTTGTCCTATTAATAACTCTGAAGTACGGTGCTTTTCATCTTTAACAAGTCCAGCTGTTGGGATGAATAGGCCTAACTCATTTTGGAGTACATCTTCAACTGCAGCTAGATGGCCTTTACCACCATCCACAATTATTAAGTTTGGTAAAGGTAAATTCTCTTTTAATGCTCTCGAGTATCTTCTACGTACTACCTCACGCATTGAATCGTAATCATCAGGTCCTACAACAGTTTTGATTTTATATTTGCGGTAATCTTTTTTTGAAGGTTTTCCGTCTATAAAGACAACCATAGCTGAAACAGGATTTGTTCCTTGAATATTTGAATTATCAAATGCTTCAATTCGATACGGAGTTTCAATATTTAAAATATCTCCTAGTTTTTCTATTGCTTTAACTGTTCTTTCTTCATCACGCTCAATTAATTTAAACTTCTCACCGAGTCCAATTTTGGCATTTTTATTTGCTAATACAACAAGTTCCTTTTTTTGGCCTCTTTTAGGTTGGAATACAGGAATTTTAAGTAAACTTTTTAAAATTTCAGTATCAACTTTATCTGGTACAAAAATTTCTTTTGGTTTTATATTGTGTGGTTTTTCATAAAATTGCCCAATAAATGATAGGAACTCTTCTTCTGGTTCATCGTAAATTGGAAAATATGATACATCTCTTTCAATTAATTTTCCTCTTCGAACAAAGAATACTTGAACACACATCCATCCCTTATCAACCGCATATCCAAATACATCTCGATCAACTAAATCACTACTCATCATTTTCTGCTTTTCCATAGTCGCTTCAATAGATACAATTTGATCTCGATACTCTTTTGCGCGCTCGAAATCTAATTGTTCAGATGCAGCAATCATTTTTGCCTCTAACTCTTTTCGTATTTGGTCTTCCCCACCGTTTAGAAAACGGGCAATTTCATTAACTATTTCCGAATTTTGATGATCAGTTACTTCTTTTACACAAGGCGCAAGACACTGACCAATATGATAATATAGACAAACTTTATCTGGTAATGAAGAACATTTTCTTAATGGGTATAGACGATCTAATAATTTTTTTGTTTCATTAGCGGCAGTAGCATTAGGGAATGGTCCAAAATATTTTCCTTTATCTTTTTTTACATTTCGCGTAATCAATAAGCGAGGATGTTTTTCAGCAGTTATTTTAATAAAGGGGTATGATTTATCATCCTTCAACATGATGTTATATTTCGGATCATATTTCTTAATTAAATTCATCTCAAGAATTAAAGCTTCCATATTAGAAGAAGTAACAATATATTCAAAATCAGTTATCTCTTGAACTAATCGATATGTCTTACCATCATGGGATCCCGTGAAATAAGATCGAACTCTATTTTTTAATACTTTAGCTTTTCCTACGTAAATGATCGTCCCTTGAATATCTTTCATCAAATAGCAACCAGGCTGATCGGGTAGAAGCGCTAATTTTTCTTTTAAGTGATTGTCCATTTCCTCTCACCTCTTTCGTACAATTGTACACTTAATATTATAATCTCCACATATAAAAACTGAAAATACTTTAATGTTATTAAGTAAAAATTAAGTTTTCTATTGTAACTTTAATTTCATCAAGAGAAGAAAAGGAGAAATGTTAAGATGAAAAAAGTAAGAGTTGTTCATTTTTGGATTGGTGTGATTGTTTCGGTTTTCCTATTAATCGAATCTACTACAGGAATTATCCTGTATTTCAATAAAGGTGGCGAAGAAAAAGGAAGATTTTCTATGCAAGGACAGTTTCCATCGGGTGGACAGTTTAATGGAAATCAACAATCTCAAAATAGCGATCAAAACACTGCTCCTCAAAATGGACAAAGTGGCAATAATACTCAAACCCCATTTCAAAATTTTGGAAAAAGACCTGAGCAGTCTGCATTTTCAGTAAAAAGCTTACATACCGGCATAATTGGTTTAATTAGTGGTATCGGTCTTTTTATACTTACTGGAACAGGATTAACTTTATCTTGGATCTTGTGGAGTAATAAACGAAAAATGAAAAAAAGAAAAGAAAAAGTATCAATGGCTATTTAACAAAGGGGGGGGCCAAAAAAGTAAATCTTTTTGGGAACTCTCTTTTTTCTTCATATGGCAATCAGTGGTCAATTGGCATATTTAATTTAAAATAAAAACCATCCAAATTATGTAGTGACCCCAAATGTTAGATACGGCTAACATTTGGAGGTGCACTTCAATTAATTCTGGATGGTTTTCGCTTTTATTTTATCAGCTTCGGAAATTAAGAAGTCGCAGTTTCCACTTCTACTTGTTCTTGCTCATTACCTTCTTTATCTCCAGCTTTTCTATTTGTTAATTTAATTGGTGTTAGGAATAATGTTACGATTGCACCAATTATGATGAATCCTAAACCAACAAAGAATACTTGGTGTAATGAATCCATTAATGATGTTTTAATGATCGGTAACATTCCTTCTAAAATTGGCTTTGGAATTAGCTTTTTAGCATCCGCATTAAATAACATTGTAAATACAGATTGAGGAGTTGTATTAATCATGTCTTTAAATTTGTCTACTAATGGTGCAGCTTGAGCTGGTAATTTATTTAAAAATGGAACTAAATCATGGTTTAAAAGTGTTCCTGACTTACTGTTCATTACAGCACCTAAAACAGTTGCTCCAAAAGTACCACCGATTGAACGGAAGAATTGACTAGAAGATGTTACAATCCCTAATTCCTTCTTATCAAATACTTCTTGAAGAGCTAGTGTAATTGTCGGCATTACTAACCCAATACCTAGACCCATAACTCCCATAAAGATAGTTGCAATTGTTTTACTTGAATTCATATCTAAAGTTGTTAATAAATATAAACCTAATGCAATTACGAACATACCCGTAATAATCTGTGGTTTAATTCCTACTTTAAATACAACCTGACCACCGATAATACTTGCAATAATCATAGTGATCATCATTGGCGTCATAATTGTTCCCGATTGTGTTGCACTTACTCCAACAATACCTTGCATGAAGAATGGTACGAACATAATTGCACCAAACATCGCTATTGTCATAAAGAAACCAATTAAGTTTAATGTTACGAAAGTTCTATTTTTGAATAAATGCATTGGTAGAATTGGCTCTTTAGCTTTATTTTCTGCAATAACGAAACTAATGATTCCAACTACAGCTAATACAAATAAACTAATGATTTGCCATGAATTCCAATCATATTTAACTCCACCTAAACTTAAAGCAAGGAGTAAACTTACAACACCAATAATCATAGTCACCATACCAGCGATATCGAAATTGATTGGTCCAGTATTTTTTCTTCCTTTTAAACCTAATGCAATAAAAATTGTTGCGACAATCCCTACAGGAAGATTAATGTAGAATACCCATTTCCAGTTTAATGAGTCAACAATCCATCCACCAATTTGTGGTCCGATTACTGAAGCTAAACCGTAAATACCACCGAAAACCCCTTGGAATTTCGCACGTTCTTTACCTGTAAATAAATCCCCGATTACAATCATCGCCATCGGCATCATTACGCCGCCACCGATACCTTGAATACCACGGTAAATAATTAATTCAGTCATATTATGGGCAATACCACATAATGCTGAAGCTGCCATAAATATAACTAAACCTGCAATATAAACACTTCTACGACCTAATAAGTCTGCTAATTTACCTGCGATCGGCACTACAGTAGTTGAAGTTAATAAGTATGCTGTTGTAAGCCAAGTCATCATACTTAAACCACCAAGGTCCCCTACAATTTTAGGCATTGCAGTACCAACTATCGTGCCATCTAATGCCGAGAAAAACATTGCAATTATTAGACCAATTAGCAATAGTTTACGATTGCCTTCTTTTTGGACAACTGTATTTGTACTCAAAATATATTTCTCCCTTCTCTCTACCTTATCTTTTTTCTTTTTATAATTACTAATACAAAAAAGTATCTTGTAAAAATTTCTATAAATCTGCTGCAGCATTTGCAAGCTTTTCAGTAATCTTTGCAAATTGTAATAACTCATCGTCAGAAAGGTTAAACAAGAAACCTTCAAAAATTTCTTTTCGATCTTTTATCACTGATTCTAATTTTTTAATACCTTCCTTAGTTAACATAATATTTACAACTCTTCGGTCCTTTTTATCATGTTCTCTATATACAAAGTCATTATGTTCAAGTCGATCAATCATAAATGATACAGCACTTGGTTTTACACCCATCATCTCTGCTATTTCAGATATTTTACAGCTTTCTTTTTTTCGTAAGTACATTAAAACAAAAAATTGAGTAGCTGTTACCCCATGACTATTCATGCTTTCTGTCACTTTTGGTTGCATTTTATGAATAGTACTTTGAAGTGCAATCTGAATCCGTTCAATGTACTCATTTTTGTTAGCCAAGAAAGTTAACCTCCTTTAAAAATTAATCAAAATAAATATTTAATGTCTGTTAAATATTAATGCTTATTAAATATAAAACGTGACAGAAAAATAGTCAATCTTATTTAAATTAGAAATTTTTAACATAACTCTAATTTTTAATATTGATCATTATAATGAAAACATTTACATTGGCTTACGGTATTGGTTTTATAAATATTGTCCTAGCCAGCTTTTTTTATTTAAAAATACAAAAAAAAATGCACTCATATTATGAGTGCATTTCTTACAAATTATAATTAACCAATATGTGGAGTAATTAATTCTTCTAAAGCTTCTTTAGGTTTGAAACCTAAAGTTTTTTCTACTACTTCGCCGTCTTTAAGAACGAATAATGATGGAATGCTCATAACTTCAAATTTAGCTGCTGTTTCTTGGTTTTCATCAACATCAACTTTAACAATTTTAACTTTTTCTCCGTATTCAGAAGCTAATTCTTCTAATACAGGAGCAATCATTTTACAAGGACCACACCAAGTTGCCCAAAAATCAACTAATACTACACCTTCTTTTGTTTCTTCTGCGAACGTTGCGTTTGTTGCATTAACAATTGCCATTTATTTTTTCCTCCTACCTGCGCAAGCTACATAAGTAAAATATGTAGATTGACATAATTTGTTATAATTTTAATGAAAGTATACCATATGAGAATTAGCATTTTCTATTTATTTGCTCAAACTTACTATTTCCAAACAAATAGTTGATATACCAATGAAAGGACTAAAAAAGTGATAACATTTGAAAGAATTACAACAGACTTAATTGAAGTAATTGAAGAAATTACAAATTCAAATCAAAATTACAATAAAATGGAGAATGGTCGTTTAACACGAACAAAAGAAGAACTAATGAAGGAATATTTTTTTTCCTCACATCAAACGGAAACTTATTTTATTAAATTAGATGATACCTATATAGGATTAATTGATTTCTTAGCGCTAAATCCTAAAGATGGTTTCCCATGGCTAGGACTTTTAATGATCCATCATGATTACCATGGATATGGATTTGGAACAAACGCATTTATACTATTTGAAGAACTACTTATAAAAAGAAATATTAACGGTTTACGATTAGGAGTGTTAATTAAAAACCAACAAGCAAAATCTTTTTGGAAATCACAGGGATTTAAATATATAGAAAATAAATCGAATGCAGATGGTATTGAAGTAGAGATTTATGAAAAGATTTATTCATAAAATTTTCATATTTAAATGTTAAATTATTGATTGTCTGCTTCATGAGACTTCTAGATTATCGATTTAGTCCATGAGTAACGATTCAATTCGATACTTTTGTCACAATTTCGTAAAATCTTACTCGAATTAATGCCAGATTTTTATGTTAATATATTGTTGAATATAATAATAATATTCAAAAAATTTAACACGATAGGAGTGGCATTTATGAGAAAACCTTTACGTAAATCGTTTAATCAATTAGTTCATGAGAATAAACAATCTTTATTACGAAACAAAGAAGAAATTGAAAAAATTGAAAGTAAAATTGAAAAGCGCCACGAATTATTATCTGAAAAAAACAAACTAAACAAAGCTATATCATAAATTTTAAGTAATCCTTAAGAGGGATTACTTTTTTTGTGTTGTTCTAAAAAATTTCTTCCTCTCTCTTGAACCTACCTATTTGACAATGTTCAACTTCTCCAATATAAGCAAATACAAGCTGTAAAAAATCACTTCTTTCTTATATATAAAGTGCAATTACTGATTCAACTAAAATAGGCGAACTCTTATAATAATAAGACGTACTATATAGTACATTGGTCTAGAAATTGGAGGTAAAAGTATGCATCATCCATTTTGGAATTTACATCCGCATCATCCCCAACATCCTATGAGAAACGGTGTTCAAGGTCATGTACAAACTGATCATCAATCAATCATGCAAATGTTCATGAATCTTGAAAATCAGATTACAAACCTTGTAAAAGCAATCGAAGCAAATAATGAATTACTTAGACAACTTGAACAAAAACAAAATCAAGTTGTAACAAGTGGCGGTGGATCAGTCATTGTTAGGATGTAAGGACAATGGCTTGTAAACGAATAGAAGAACTATAAAAGAGGTGTCACAAAAGTTAAAGTACTTTTGAACCCCTCTTTTTTAAATTTTTTTGCAAGACGTACACTTGAAAAACACAAAAAACCCACAAGATACTAACTTGTGGGCTATCATTTATAGCTTTTATATTAAGAGTTAACTAATACAGCTTTAAATTCTTCTGTTAATAAAGGTAATACTTCGAATAAGTCACCAACGATACCGTAATCAGCTACTTTGAAGATATTAGCTTCTGGATCTTTGTTAATTGCAACGATTACTTTAGAGTTTGACATACCAGCTAAATGTTGGATAGCTCCTGAAATACCACATGCAATGTATAAATCAGGCGTTACCACTTTACCAGTTTGGCCAATTTGTAAAGAGTAGTCACAATAGTTAGCATCACATGCACCACGAGATGCACCAACAGCAGCACCTAGTACTGAAGCTAATTCTTTTAATGGATTAAAGCCTTCTTCACTCTTAACGCCACGGCCACCAGCAACGACCACTTTCGCTTCTGAAAGGTCTACACCTTCACTCGCTTTACGCACAACATCTTTGACGATTGAACGTAAGTCTTTAATTTCAACCGAAACAGCTGCTACATCACCAGTGCGAGAAGCATCTTTTTCTAATGCTGAAATGTTATTTGGACGGATTGTCGCAAAAATAAATGGATCTACCATAACTTTTTTCTCGAATGCTTTACCTGAGTAAATTGGACGAGTGAAAACAATATTTCCACCAGCTACTTCGATTGCAGTAACATCTGAAATAAGACCACTTTGCATACGAGCAGCAAGTTTAGGAGATAAATCCTTACCTAAAGCTGTATGACCGAATACTAGACCTTCTGGTTTTTCTTGGTCAATAACTGCTAAAAGTGCTTGAGAATATCCATCAGAAGTATAGGATGCTAATTTTTCATCTTCAACAACGATTGCACGATCTGCACCGTATTGAATCATTTCAGCAGCTAATGCACTAACTGATTTACCTACTAATACAGCAACTACTTCTCCGCCCTCAGCAACTGTTTTAGCCGTACTTACTGCCTCAAATGAAACATTACGTAGTGATCCTTCACGAACTTCGCCTAATACTAATACTTTACGTGACATGTTATTTCCCTCCAAAATTTTCTATTACGATATTAATCTATTATTTAAGTTCTAATATTCAATAAAATTAGATTACTTTTGCTTCAGAACGTAGTAATGAAACTAATTCTTTTACTTGGTCTTTTAATTCACCAGTTAAAACTTTGCCCGCTTCTTTCTTAGCAGGTAGGTAAATTTCAATTGTTTTCGTTTTTGCTTGAACTTCATCTTCTTCTAAATCTAGATCATCTAATTCTAATTCATCTAAAGGCTTTTTCTTAGCTTTCATAATACCAGGTAAAGAAGGATATCTTGGTTCATTTAAGCCTTGTTGAGCAGTGATTAATAATGGTAAAGATGTTTCGATGATTTCTGTATCACCCTCTACATCACGTTCGATTGTAGCTGTCGTACCATTAATGTCAATCTTAGTAATTGTTGTCACGTAAGGAATATTTAATAATTCAGCAACGCGTGGACCTACTTGACCAGTACCTCCATCAATTGCAACATTACCTGCTAAAATAATTGAAGGATCTTTATCTTCTAAGTATTTAGCAATAAGTTTTGAAGTTGTATATTGATCAGCATTTGTAACATCATCTTCAACGTTAATTAATACAGCTTTATCAGCACCCATAGCTAGTGCTGTACGAAGTTCTTTTTCACTATCTTCGTTACCAATTGTTATGACAGTCACTTCGCCACCATGAGCGTCACGAATTTGAATCGCTTCTTCAACTGCATACTCATCGTATGGATTTATAATAAATTCAGCGCCATCCTCTTGGATTGCACCATTTGAAATTGTAATTTTCTCTTCAGTGTCAAATGTTCTTTTTAATAGTACATAAATGTTCATTGTTATACCCTCCCAGGAAATGTAACTACATCTATTTTTTTAAAATATTAAACTACTTATTTATTAAACACTGGTTTTCTTTTTTCTAAAAATGCCGAAATACCCTCTTTTGCATTTTCAGTTGTAAAAATTTCTCCAAATAATTTAGACTCTTCTTCCACCGCTTCATGATATGAATTAGTTCTAGTAGAAGATAGTAGTTGTAGAATATATTGAATTGATTGCATACTTTTATTAGCTATTTTAGCCGCTAATGCATTTGCTTCATCTAATAAAGTTTCTTCTGGCACTACAATTGTAGCTAATCCAATTTTCCCAGCTTCAACACCAGAAATTGGTTCAGAAGTCGCAAGCATAACTAACGCTTTATCTTTACCTACATAACGTGGTAATCGTTGTGTCCCAGCAAACCCTGGAATAATTCCTAAGTTTAATTCAGGTAAACCAAGTTTTGCGTTTTCTGCAACAACTCGAATATGACAGCTCATTGCAAATTCAAGTCCGCCACCTAATGCAGCTCCGTGAATTGCTGCGATGATCGGCTTAGAATAATTTTCAACACGATCAAAAACTAGTTGACCTCTTCTTGCAACAGCTGCTGCATCTTCAGCATTTTTGAAAGAAGTAAATTCTTTAATATCTGCACCTGCAGAGAAAAATCTACCTTCTCCATGAACAACTAAAACGCTTACATCATTGTTATTTTCTAATTCATCTAAACGCTTAACTAAATCAGCAAATACAACCGAAGACATTGCATTTGCTGGTGGATTTTGAATTGTTAATAATGCAATACCATCGGATATTTTACATTGAATTAAACTCACAACTATTCCTCCCTATTTTTCAAAATGTACTAGAACGTTAATTTTGGTACCCGCATCCTCTTATTAATAGTTGGTGGACTTTATCGGCTTTAGCTTCTAAATCTTGTTTTTGACCAGTCATTACCCAATGGGTCATCACTTCATCAATCGTGCCGAAGATCATTTGTCTAGCTGTACGAATATCCAATTGTTTGTCGAACAAACCACTATTGATTCCTTCATTTAAAATTGAATCAATGATATGTAGATACTCTTTTAGTACCTCATTTATTCTTAATCTCAGGTCAATATTTGTTTGTCTTACTTCCAATTGCATAACGATTGCCAAATGCGAATCTTTAGACATTTCATAAAAGTGAGTTTTTACCAACATTAATAATTTCGATATCGCGTCCGGTTTACCTTCAATTTTTTGACGAATTTTTTCAGTAAAATTTCCCATCTTCTCTTCAAACAGTGAAATTAAGATGGATTCTTTATTTTTAAAATACAAATAGATTGTTCCGTCAGCTACACCAGCCTGTTTTGCAATTTTAGAAACCTGCGCCTGATGGTAACCATTTTCAGCAATTACAACAACTGCAGCATCAATTATTTGTTTATATTTTGGTTTATCTCTTTTCATTTTTTATTAACCCCTTCTTACAGTGAATGAATAATCATTCATATTCTCATAATACAAATTTATCAGAAAATTGTCAATTGTCCTGTAATATTTTTATGTATAAAGTTTCTTACAAAAGCTTTTACTATTCTTTTTAATCTTTGTACTTATATTTAATTTTATCAGGTTTTTTTCTAATCAATCTTTAAATTTATTTTAGCATAGTATTTTTATAACGGTTCATAAAATAAAGAGGGATGCTTCTGTTATCATCCCCCATATATTATTATATTAAATTTTCATCAGAATCCTCAGGTTTCGTATTCTTTTGTTTTTCTTCTTCTAGTAATGTTCTTCTTAAGATTTTACCAATCATTGTTTTTGGTAATTCATTTCTAAATTCATATATTCTCGGAACCTTATAAGCTGCTAAATATTTTCTGCAAAAATCATCTAGTTCAGCCTCAGTCACTGATTTTCCTTCTTTTAATACAATATAAGCTTTAACTGTTTCTCCACGATATGCATCAGGAATACCAACTATAACTGCTTCTTTAATAGCCTCGTGTTCATATAATACTTCCTCGATATCTCTAGGGTAAACGTTAAACCCTCCTGCATTGATCATATCTTTCTTACGGTCAACGATATAAAAGAAGCCTTCTTCATCCATGTAGCCTAAATCACCTGTATATAACCAGCCATTTTTTAACGTGGTTGCAGTTTCCTCTGGTCGATTCCAATACCCCTTCATTACTTGTGGTCCTGAAACGATTAATTCCCCAATTTCACGATAAGGTAATTCTTCGTCAGTTTCTAGAGATACTATTTTAGCATCTGTACTTGGCCAAGGAACTCCAATGCTGCCCGTCACTCGCTTATCCCATAGGAAATTACTATGTGTAACTGGAGAAGCTTCTGATAAACCATAGCCCTCTACTAATTTTCCACCTGTCACCTTTTCAAATTGATCTTGAACTTCAACAGGTAATGCTGCAGAACCACTTAAGCAAGCATGAATACATGAGATATCATTATTCTTTAAATCAGGATGATTTAATAATGCGATATACATTGTTGGTGCACCAGGGAATAATGTAGGCCGATATTTATTGATTGCTTTAAGCATTTGAGTTGCATCAAATCTCGGAACGATAATCATTTCATACGCACACATGATTGACAAATTCATACATGTCGTCATTCCATATACATGAAAAAATGGTAAGACAGTCAAAATCTTTTCTTGGCCCTTCTTACTTTTATATAACCATTTCTCTGCCATTAACGTATTTGATGCTAAATTTTTATGTGTAAGCATTACACCTTTAGGAAATCCAGTGGTTCCTCCAGTATATTGAAGGATTGCTACATCTTCTATACTACTACTTGAGAGATCCTGTTCAAGCGGTGCGGATATTTGCATAATAAAACTAAATTGATGAATCGAGTGATCATTAGGTATCTCAGGTGCCTTTGGCTGTTTTGAATAAGGATATAACAGCTTTTTAAAAAATGGTAAATAGTCTTTAATCCCAGTAACAAAAATATGTTGAAGATTAGTAGATTTTTTTACTTCGTACACTCTATTAATTAATAAATCTAAACAAATAATAGCTGTTGCACCACTATCATTCATTTGATATTCAAGCTCACGTTCTGTATATAGCGGATTTGTTTGGACGATAATTGCCTCTGCAAAAAGAATCCCATAATAAGCAATCACTGCTTGAGGGCAATTTGGAAGCATAATTGCAACTCGATCACCTTTTTTAATTCCTAAATTCCTTAAAAAATTGGCGAATCTTAAAGACTGAATATAAATTTCATTAAACGTCATCGATTTCCCAAGGAAATTAAGCGCTTTCTTAGCTGGATATTTTGAAGCTGTTTGCTTTAAATATGTTGGTAATAAATTAAACTGTTCGTCTAATGTAGCTGGTATTTGCTCTGGATACTGACTCACCCAAGGCCTTAATCTTGGTTCCTCCATACCATTCACCACCAGTATTTTAAAAGTATGTTCATACTAAAATTAGTATATGTTACAAATTTCAGCTATACAATCAAAATATTAAGAATATTTAATCACCAGTGGATTTTGAATTTGTTTTAGAATTTAATGAACTAATTGATTAATTACTTCATCGCTATCATAGTAAAAATCAGGTGACAAATCGGTGCGATTAGTCAATAATCCAAAATTGTATTCATCATAGTTTTCTAAAGTGAGAGATTTGACTTTCCCCTCATTGGATAAACTTTTTACAAGTTTAAATATAAATGAGTATTGCGAGTCAATATTAGTTGTTGCAAGGTGAAATATCCCTTTTAAATCATTTTCAATAATTCTTCTTACTTGCTTAGCAATTCCTGTATCAATTGCATGATTCAAAAAAATATTATCATATGCTTCAATTTCTTGACCCTTTTCTATTTTATCTTTTATTTCATTTAGTCTTGGTGAATGCTTTCCCCAAACCATTGGCAATCTTAATACAATCCCATTATCGCCAATCTCATTCTTAATTAATTCTTCACATTTTATTTTAAATTGTCCATAATCTGATTCGGCAATAGTAAGATCGTTTTCAGCGTGATGCTTTGAAACTTCTCCATCAAAAACATTTGTTGTAGAACAAAATAAAAATTTCGTTGATGTTGATTTTATTTTTTCTACTATTCTAGAATGCGCCTCAAATTGAACAGTAAAATCACCACGTAAACAAGAAACAATTACATCTGGACAAATACGATCAATCCAGTCCAAAATTTTCTCTGAATCATTAATATCCCACTGTAATTGATGATCATTTTTCAAATCTAATTTTGTTTGATTGAACGTTCCATAAACGTCATAATTAGGAGAAAATTCTTTTATTAAAGCCTTCCCAACTAGTCCACTAGCACCTAAAATTAATAATTTCATTGTCTCTCTCCTTTTTACAAAATATTTAATAAACTTGTGATATATTGAATGTATCATAATAAACAGTGTTTACATAGTTCATAAATTTAAAGTCCAGACTATTTGAAAGCTTTTAATCAAACAGACTTAAATGATAAAAGGGAGTGGAGTTCATATGAAAACAAAGGTTCTTTTAAACAACCGTATTGTCGATTTAAAATCTGCAAATGTAAATATTTTAGATCGAGGTTATCAATTTGGAGATGGCGTTTATGAGGTTATTCGTTTTTTCAATAAGTCATATTTTGAACTCGATGCACATTTAATTCGCTTGAAGGAAAGCTGTGAAAAAATATTAATACCTTTTAAAATGCACCTAAAAAAACTTGAAAGTGATTTAGTTTATTTAATGAATACATGCGATTACGATAATGGATATGTTTATATCCAAATTAGTAGAGGTGTAATGAACCGCAATCATATTTACCAAGACGAAGTTAATTTAAAGCCACAACTAGTTGCTTACACAGTAAGAGAAGATCATAGACCACTACAGCAAATGGAAAAAGGAATAACTGCTTATCTAACGAATGATATTCGATGGCTTCGCTGTGATATAAAAAGTTTAAACTTATTAGGTAGTGTTTTAGTAAAAAATGAGGCTTACGCTAAAGGAGCAAAAGAAGCAATATTGCATAGAGATGGGATCATTACAGAAGGATCAGCAACAAATGTCTTTATCGTAAAAAGCTCTACTCTATTCACTCATCCTGCCAATCACTTAATTCTAAATGGCATTACTCGAAAAGTGGTACTTGAAATTGCAAAAAAAGAAAAACTCGAAGTAAAAGAGATTCCATTCTCAATTGATGAACTTTTAAATGCAGATGAAGCTTTTACAACAGCATCAGTTTCTGATATCCTACCTGTTACTTCAGTTTTAATTGATGAAAAATCCTATTCTATCGGTTTAGGAAAGCGTGGAGAAATAACAAAGAGAATTCAAGATTCATACACTAATTTAATTGATAAAATTCCGCAGGACCAGTCAACTAACTAGCCTACACTAAATTATAAAACCGCATTAAGAAATGTTGGTTTACCTAAGTGAGGAGTGACTGTTTTGGCAATTTTTATAGCCATTTTAATCGCTTTTTTTGGCGCATCTCTTGCTCTCGTTTTCACTATAGGGCAATCTAGAAAACGTAAATTCATCATCTGGGGTATCGCGAATATGGTAGCCATTGGGCCATTTTTGTCATTTGCCATTGGAATTACGTACGCAATTATCAAAGGAGATGGCTGGGCAGGGCTGTTGATGTGGGTATTGTATCCAATCATATTTGTTATTGGTCTCATTCAGTTAATTATAGGGATCTTCTTGAAAAAAAGCTCCGATAAAAATAACGATAAGTACCATTAGTTACCTAAAAGAATAGCCAGTATCTTAGACTAGAATTAAGATACTGGCTTTTGTTGTTTTGGCTAACAATGGAAGTCCAACTTTCTTTAAATAAACAGTTTTAACAATTGATTTAAAGTTTTGTTAAGTTGATTTTATTTGAATAAATGTAATATAGAATAATTTATATATATAAAATGTTACATGCAAAAAAATCCTATACTATTGTAATTTCATTTTTAGTAAATAGGCTTTACATGTTTATGAAGTAAATATGTAAAAAGGGTGATTTCTATGGCTAGATTAACCTCTTTTGTAAAACGCATTTTTAATTCATTAACCAATATAGCTGAGGCAAAAGGAAAAAAAATAACCGGTTACAAATCAAAAAAATGGATTAGTTACGGTGATAGTATCACTTCATCTAACGGATGGCAGCCGGCTGTAGCGAAAAGGTTAGGTTTGACTCATGTAAATAGAGGTATTGGCGGAACAACTATAACTGAAAATGGATCAATTGCCTGGATTGATCAAAATGGAAATTACAAAGGTCAACCACCTAAACCACAGCCAAATGGAACGATAGAAATTTTATCAAGTATGTGTAACAGTCAAAGGATCAATGCTACGATTCCACTTGATACTCAACTTTTAACAATAATGGGTGGAACAAATGACTTTGGTAGAGGTCTTCCTTTAGGAAAAGGATTCCCAACAAATGAACGACCCAATTTAGACGAATCTACATTTATCGGTGCTTTATGTTCAATGATTGAAAAAATACAAACAAGATTACCAAATTGTAGGATTATTCTTATGACGCCTGTACCTAGATACCACAACGGAAAATATGAAGATAAAAATAAAGCCGGTTATTTAACATCTGATTATGCTAGAGCTGTAAAAGATGTAGCTACATTTTACGCATTGCCATGCATCGACCTATACTCTAATGTTGGGTGGAATAGAATGAACGGTGAATATTATTTAATAGATAGTATGCATCCAAATAAAACTAGAGGATATAAACGTGTTTCAGAGATTGTAATTGGAGCGTTAGAAGTTCTACAGCAAGATGTTAAAAGTAGTATAGAAGAAGAGGATACTAATCAACCAACAGAAAATTAGACAAATAAAAAAATAGATCTCAAGTGTCAGCAATTTGACCTATGAGATCTATTTTTTTATTGTCTTTTTAATAATCTAGCTACATCTTTCCACTTTACTTTTTCACTGTAATACATTACCCCATTAACATAAATACGGCTAGCAACACGAGTTAAAATCATAATTGAAACTAGTAAAATTAATATACTAGCACTTATTTCTATAAAACTCATTTCTCCACTTACAAATCTAGAAAATGCTACAAGTGGAGCAAAAAATGGAATATATGAGCTGATTTGAACAAATGTACCAGTAGGATTTACTAATGCATTAATACTAATAAAGAATGCCGCTACAACTAAAATAGTAATAGGCATCAAGACCATTTGAAGCTCTTCTGTTCTTGAAACAACTGATCCAATTGCAGCGTAAAGTAATCCATAAAGTAAATAGCCTAATAAGAAATAAACTACAAATGCAATGATGGTTGTAGTATCTAATGCCTCTAAATCTATTTTCATTCCGAAAAAAGATATCGCATTAGTATTAACCCAGCCTAATAAATTGGCAAAAAGAAATCCTATTCCTAATACAATTAATTGTGCACAAGCTACAAAAAATACCGCAATGACTCTTCCGTATAAAGTCACAACAGGACTTACTTTTGGTAGCAATACCTCCATTACCCTAGAAGACTTCTCAGCAACAATACCCGTTGCAATTGAGTTTCCATAAATTAATAGAAACATATACAATAAGAAACCAAAAAAGTAAGCAATTCCAAATGTAGCCATAGGATTTTTTAGAACATTTTCATTTACTTCTACTTTTTGCAATAACTTTGTTGCAGATTCAGGCGATAGCTTTAAATCTAGGGCAGTTTTATTTAAGTAATTTTGCTGTAAAGTCATATTTACGACTGAAAGCAATTCATTATTTGAAAACTTTTTATACGTATATTGAATGGACGGGACATTGTTCTTTTCGGAAAGAATAAGCAGTCCATCTTTTGAACCATCTTCAACTTGATTTTTTAAATCTTTTTCTTTTGACGCATCACTCTGCTCAATCTTTGCGGATTTAATCGTTTTGTTTAAACTAGCAAGATCTACCGAATAGTTTTTCGAATTATTTATCAATACTATTTTATCTTTATCCTTACTACTCTTTTCTGTACCAGCAAAATATTTTTGTACGCCAAACATTCCAACGACCAATACAAATAAAATAATACTCATAATCATCGTTGCTCTCGCCAAAAGACCTTCACGTAAATGAAATAAAAAGACCGTACTAAACTTTTTCATTTATTTCGCCCTCTCTATAAAGATATCATTTAGTGTAGGCTCTAATAATTGGAACTTCTTAATAGAACCCAAGTCTGACTTAATACGATTTAAAATCGTAAAAGCCTCCTCATCACTTTTTACCTTTACGTAAATTCCTAATTGCTTCTGTTCATAGCTAATATTATTGGAATCTAGTATTTGTTTAATCGATGTTATATCTTCTAAAATTAAATTTCTATACCCATAGTCTTCTTTTAAGCTACTTAAACTACCTTCCGCGACTACATTACCGTTCTTAAGTATACAAACATGCTCACAAAAAGCCTCCACTTGATCCATACGGTGGCTTGATAATATAACCGTTTTCCCTTTCTGAATTTGTTCAGTAATAATTGAAGCCATTAACTCCGCATTAACTGGATCTAGTCCACTAAATGGCTCATCTAAAATAATCAATTCAGGGTTATGTAATAAAGTTACAATTAGTTGAATTTTTTGTTGGTTACCTTTTGAAAGCTCCCCGGCCTTTTTATTTCGATAATGTGGTATTTCTAGACGGTCAAGCCAATATGTTATTGCTATATCAACCTCTTTATTAGACATACCTTCTAATTTCCCGAAATATTTAAGTTGATCAACAACCTTGCTTTTGGTAAATAATCCTCTTTCTTCAGGTAAATACCCTACCTTTACTTTATCAGTTTTAAATGGGCTCCCTTTCCAAGTTATTTCTCCTTTTGTAGGTGTAAGAAGACCTAATAACATTTTAATGGTGGTCGTTTTACCTGCTCCATTTCTACCTAATAAACCTAATACTCTTCCGGTAGGCAAAGTAAATGATAATTCGTTAACGGCAATAGTATCTCCAAAATTTTTAGAAAGCTGTTTTATTTCTAAAGTCAACGCTCTTCCCCCTTTTTTGAAGTTTAAGTAAAAAGATAATTAAATGTAATTCCTATACATTAAGCATACATTTAAAAGAATTTTAATAAAAGGTAAAAATCGTATTTACTTTGCTTGTTTATCCAACTTGCATTCTAAATTGAATTTTAAAAATGAGAATGCCAATCTAGCATTCTCATTTCACGTTGTAGTAAAAAGAAGTTGTCAATTAGATAAGTAATATCATGTTGATTTCCACTACAGGGTGCTCGCTTTCCGCGGGGCGAGATTCTTTAGCCTCCTCGNNTGCGGGGTCTCAGCCTTCCCGCATATCCCACAGGAGTCGATCACCCTTTCATTCCAATCAACTTATTCATCTAAAAAGTTTATCTTTAAAAACTTTAAAATATGCTTTTTGAGGAAGTACAGCCTTATCTTCAATAAAATTAGGAAATCTACAAAATGACCATGAATCATAAAGAAAAAGAATAGACGAATTATAAAAATAGAAGAAATTAAATTAAAAATGTAAACACAAAATTAAATCTTCTCAATTCGTGTTCATAAAAAAAACGGTTTAATCTTTTATCAAAAATCTTACCGATATATAAACATAAATAACTAACACTGCACCAATGAAGATTACAACTTTATCAATAAATCTTATTTAGTTATCTATTTTTAATATTGACTATGCTATATTTCAACACTCTGAAAAAATGAGAATGCCGCTCTAGCATTCTCATTTTTTTCATTAATATGAAATACTACCTGAAATTAATAAACCTACTGTTACACTTAATGTAAACAATAATGCAGCTACTGCAATATTTCCTTCTTCAACCTTTTTAGCAAACGAAATTTTTGCAAATAATACAAATTCTGCAATCCAATATGTAACCATTTGAGCAATAATACCAACTAAGCTCCAAATAATGAAATCACCATAGTTAACTGAATACTTTGCCGCTGACATAATAACAATTGCTAACCCTACTAATTTTCCCGCTAATTTCAGTGCAACGGCAATATTACCATCCTCTAAAATTAATTTTTGTTCACTCATCTTAGTGGTAAAAGTAAAAGCTAAAAATCCAATAAATAAAAGAATAAGTCCCGATCCTAAATACATCAACGTACTAACAATACTATCCATCTATCTTCTCATCCCCTCATTAATTAATTCTTTTCTTCAACGATTCCTACAGGTAAAAAACAACTTTCGTTTCCGGTAATAATATTCCCGGCACGGACACCAATTGCTCCGTATTCTTCTTTAATTAAAAAACTACCTATTAATACATGTAAATCTAGCATTCCATCAGGTGTCATAACCTTTCTCATAGGTAAAGGTGAATATTGTTGAAACACCATAACTTGATCATGATAGTTATTTTGTTTACTTTGTTGACGGTTTTCTCCGTTAACAATCTTAATTGAATCTCCTTCACGGCCAAATGCAGGCTTCTCAACATATGGAAGATTGTTTTCTATAAAGAAATCTGGCTCTAAAAATGTTGGTAGAAAATGCTTTCTAATTACATCATGTTCTTCTTCAGTAAAAACATCTGATTCCTCTATATGTAAATTCCAAATTAATGCTTGAACAGCCTTGGATTGTAGTAAAAATGCAGATAATGGATTGAAAATAATCAATTTACCGTCTTTTACAAGTTCTAATAGTGCCAGGCCAATTTTTGTTCCATCTGAAGATTGATCAAGTTCAAGATGTTCAATTGGATAGGTCTGTCGGTAAAGAATGTGTATTCTTTCCCCTTTAGGTGTATAAAGACCATCGTTTTCAATAATCTGTAAATCTTCTAGCGCTATTAATTGACTCTTACCATTGTATAGGGATTGGATATATTTAGCTGTCTTCCAATCTTCTTCATGATCACCATGAGCTGTAAAAACGATAATTGGTTTATCTAACCCTTTTATGCTTTTATTGACAACATGACTTATGACGTTCGAAAGTTTCATTTCACTTTCAGCGTTAGGGTTCTTCAAGTTAAAATAATCCGTAATGTAACCATTGACATGATGGGTCTCCATAATAAAAGTTGGGGTGTCACTATTGCATTCATAATGTTTCCAACCATCTACTGTACGAACAAGGTCAATTCTTCTAATGATACCTTCACTTTCAATCGTTTTATAACGTAAAAAAGGTACGATTTCCTTTGAATAACCAAGCATATAAAAAATATCATCGGGTAACTGTCTCATTAACCGAGCAGTCTTATCATAGATTTTTCCAATTTGCTCCGTAATTGTATGAATTTCATCAACCTCATTTTCAGTCAATGGATAATGGTCTAATAAAGCATAATATGAATCTTGTAGATCCGCCCAAAAATCTGGAAGTTTTTGATATACTTCTTTCCGTTTTCGTCTATGATTCTGTAAATTCACATTATCCATTATTAACCACCAAATCCTCCAGATGAACCTTTTCCAAAACCACTTTTAGAAGACGAAGTATGCCCTGCATATTTACTAGAAGATTTATAGCTCTTATAAGAACTACTAGCATGAAGTGCAGTTCTTGTTGGATAAAATATTCCGCCATGATAATAACTATGGTAGTAATGACTAGTGCTATCATCACAAACCCAAACACCTTCGTCATCATCAAACTCCCAATCACGACAATCGTCATTTTTTGGTTTGTCTGGTCTATCAGCATTTTGAGAACCACAGCCGGCTAATGTACTTACTGCTAATCCACTCGTTAATGCGATACTAACTTTTTTCATTAATAATGATGTTTTTGACATTGGGATCTCCTTTCAAGAATTAAATTATTCTAATCTATACTAAACTAATCTCTCTCTTAAAGTATATAGAATTTAGCTTTAGCATCTCTCGTTAACTATTAAACTAACCTCCAAATCCTCCAGATACTCCACTACCAAAACCACTTTTTTTAGCTGAGGAATTTGTTCCTTTAATAATGCCAGAGGATTTGTATTCATTAAAATCATTGTTGCTATATAACATACTTTTTGTTGCAAAGAATGAGCCTAAAAAAAAGAAATTCCGATAAAATGAGCTTGAATTATCATCACAAATCCAAATATTATCTTCATAGTCAAATTCCCAATCACTACAGTTTTCATCATCAGGCATTTCAGAATCCGTATATGCAAATTCTGTTTCCTCACTATCAGTATAGTCAGTCTCATCTAAACTATCTTCAGTCGTCGTCTCCTCATCAACCTCATTTACTTGGTTTGTATTTTCATAGACCGGTTGACTTGTTTCATAATAATCTTGAGAATTATCGGTTGTCTCAATCGACTCTGGTTCAGATCCACACCCGGTTAAAGAACTGATTACAATACCACTTGTTAAGGCAACACTCACTTTTTTCATTAATTTTGATGTTTTTGACATTGTATTCTCCTAGTTCAATATATAAATACATACATTTCTATCCTAAACTGTGTTATATACTAATGTATATACAATTATTAAAGGAGTTTGAACAATGTTTAATACAGACAACATCTTTGTTCTTGAATATCGATTACTTGATGGAGAATTTACACGACCTATTTACCATTTTCCATTTTTATCAAAGGTCCAAATCTTTACAAGAAGATATTGCGATTACTTTATTTTAAATGGTTTCGTTTACGAGAATAGGGGCTCTTATATCGAGGAAGATCGGTATGTAATTGAAGTAATTGAATCGGATATGGAAAATACTCCTTTTTACCATCTAAACAGACCTTTAGGCATTGAAATTAGAGATGTCGATACTTTTGATGAAATTCATTTCTATGAGAGCGGAGATGAATTGGATCTACTTTCTTGGCTTCAATCAACTTATATAACAATAAATCATCAAATTTACGAACAAACTTCAAATGAAGTTGATCAAGACCGTAATACTTACGTGATGTATGTCAAACTTTATAATGAATAAAAAATAGCTACCTAAGTCTTCTTAGGTAGCTTCAGTCTGATAATCATATATTAGTACTTTGTCTATAAATTTTGTTCTAGCTTGATTAAATCCTTACACTGTATACCATTTTCCCAAATTTCTTCATCATAATTATCAATAAAGAAATTGTGAAAAACAGTACTGATTTGAAATCCGCAATTTTTATATAATGTTAATTGGTATGTACTTGAGTTTCCTGTACAAATCGAAATTTTCGAATAACCAAGTTTTTTAGATTCATTTATTCCAAAGTGAATTAAATTTTTCCCAAATCCTTGTCCTTGGAAGGTCGGATCAATTGCAATATTTTTAATTTCAACCTCTTCACTTGAATTCTCCATTAATACTAATACACCTACAAGTAAATTTTGGTCTAGTACTTCATAAATATTACTCTTTTGAATATATTTATCTACCATTTCTTTTGATGGGTCAGCTAGTAACAATAGATTCCAATGATCTTTCGTTAGAAATTGAATTTTATTAATATGATTCATTGATACTCCTTACTTTTTTAATCTTGCCTTTAAATAATTTATCGTATCATTGGTAGATTTTTGTACCGAAAGATTTGTAAATCCATGGTTTCCATTTTTAAGTGCAATCAACGTAACCATTTTTGGATTTTTTTTAGCAAATCTCTTAGATTGACTGAACGGAACAAGCTTATCTCCTGTACCATGTACGATAAAGATTGGCACTTTTGTCTTTTGTACATATTGAATAGGACTCATTCGATTATACTCATCTGTCATTTGATCAACAGTACTATTCATATATTTATCTACGATTTCCGAACTTCTTGAAGAAGGAGACTGATTCATCGTCGTTAAGTCTGAAATTGGATACCAAGCAATAATATATTTTATTTTGTTTTGAATATCGGGCTGAAGACCAGTTAATAAGGCTAAGTGTCCACCAGCAGAAGCACCAGCGATCCCAATTTGATTTCGATCAATTCCTAATTCTGTTGAATTTGTGTAAATAAAGTCGATTGCTGTTTTCACGTCACGAACTGGAAAGTTATATGAATAATTTTCTTTTGAATAAAGTGTGTAGTCTATACTAATTGCTGTATAACCATCTTTTACTATTTCATTAAAAATCGTACTCCAACGTTTATTTAACGCTTTACTTCCATATCTCCAAGAACCACCATGAACAAATATCAACGTTGGTGATGGACCATGTGAATTTTTAGATCGGTATATATCAAAGGTTTGTGGAACTTGGGCAGGATTTGTGTAACGTACATCTCTTTGCACAATAATATCTTTACTTACATCATTTATCTTCTTTTGGTGTTTATGTTGAAAACCATTAAATCCAACAAAGACAATAACAAAGATGACTAATGCTAAAATGATTTTCTTCAAGCCAATTCACCTTTCTAATAAAAAAGAGACTAACTCAGGTTATGTCTTCTAAGTTCATTTTTATGTAAGATTTTGAACGTCCACATAAATTAATAGAAATACATTAATGATGCTAGTCTCAATTACTTTATTTAATAACTGTTACATACAAAATTCCCCAAATTAAAAATACTGCACAAACCGTAAATAATATTTTTGCCAACTTTTCCATCTTAGAACCCCTATTACCTTATTTTAAATCGACAACAGTAACACCTATTCCGCCCTCGGAGGCTGCTCCATATCGATATGATTTAACTGATCTGTGTTTTTTCAAGTATTCTTGTACCCCTTGTCTCAATGCGCCAGTTCCTTTTCCATGAATGATATTAATTCGAGGATAACCTGCTAATAATGCATCATCGATATATTTTTCAACACGAATTAGCGCATCTTCATATCTTTCACCTCTAAGATCTAGCTCAAGATTAACATGAAAATCTTTACCTTTTACAGAAGTGACAGTTCGTTCTTTTACTTCTTTAGGAGAACTAATATATTCGATGTCTTTTTCTTTAACTTTCATCTTAATAATACCGAGCTGAACTTGCCATTCACCTTCACTAACTTGATCAAGCAGTGTCCCTTTTTGATTAAAGCTAATCACTTTTACTTCGTCACCTTCACGAAGCTTTCTTTGTTTCTTCGGAGCTGCCTGAGGAATTGTTTTCTTTGGAGCATAAGGAATTGCCCCTTCCAAACGAGTTCTTGCCTCAATTAATTCATGATCTTTAATAGAAGCTAATTGGCTATTCTTTAACGACCTTAGCTCTTTAATAATTTCCTCAGCTTCTTGTTGTGCTACTCTGACACGCTTTTTCGCTTCTTCCTGCGCGCCACGATATAATTCATCACGGTGCTCATAAAATTCCATCATTTGCTTTTGTAAGTCTTTGAATACACGCTCTGATTCTTTACGGAAATCTTCTGCTTCTTTCCATTCTGTTTCTGCACCTTTTCTACTCGTTTCTAAAGATGCAATCATATTTTCAACTTCATTACTTTCTTCACTTACATGATTTCTTGCTTTTTCAATTACACGATTTGAAAGTCCAAGTCTTCTAGAAATCTCAAATGCATTACTTCTACCTGGAACACCAATTAATAGTCGATAAGTCGGACTTAATGTTTCTACATCAAATTCAACACTTGCATTCATAACGTGCTCTCGATTGTAACTATATGCTTTTAGTTCAGGATAATGCGTTGTTGCTACTACTCTAGCACCGTATTCACTTACCTCATCTAATATTGAGATTGCTAAAGCTGCACCTTCCTGTGGGTCAGTTCCAGCCCCTAATTCATCAAATAATACAAGACTACTATGATTCACATGTTTTAAAATATCTACAATATTCACCATATGCGAAGAGAATGTACTTAAGCTCTGTTCGATTGATTGTTCATCACCAATATCGGCGAAAATTTGCTCAAACACACAAATTTCTGAACCGTCTAGTGCCGGAATTTGTAGACCAGATTGTGCCATTAAAACACAAATACCAATCGTTTTTAAAGTAACTGTCTTACCACCCGTATTTGGACCAGTAATAACAATCGTAGTAAAATCCTTACCTAATTCTATATCATTAGCTACTACTATATCCCTTGGAATTAGAGGATGACGTGCTTTTTTTAATTTAAAATATCGATCATTATTTAAAATTGGTTTACTCGCCTTAATTGAATGCGAATAATTAGCTTTGGCAAATAAGAAATCCATTTCTGCTAAAATTTCAACATTTTGCAATAAATCTGCTGAAGCCTCAGCTACTTGCCCTGTTAATGCCATTAAAATTTTCTCAATTTCTTGCTCTTCTTTAACTTTAGCTTCTTGTAAACTATTGTTTAATGTCACGACAGCCTGTGGCTCAATAAATAAGGTTTGTCCAGAAGAAGATTGATCATGCACAATACCACCATAAACATGTCGATATTCTTGTTTTACTGGAATAACAAAACGATCATTACGAATCGTTACGATTGAATCTGATAACATTTTTTGTGCATTTGCACCTCTAGTTAGACTCTCTAATTTTTCACGAATTCGAGCTTCGGCTGTTCGAACTTGTCCACGAATTGTTCGAAGTGTCACACTAGCGTCATCTAAAACTTCTCCATTATCACCAATGGCAGCTTTTATATTTTTATCTAATTCTAATAAAGGAATGATTTGCTCACTTAATGATTCTAAGTATGGAATTTCTACTTCACTCTCAATTAAGCCCTCAATAAATCGAATCATTTGACGCCCAGCATATGTAACACCCGAAATCGCAATTAGCTCAGAAGGAGATAGCATTCCACCAATATCTGCCCTTTTTACTTGCATTCTTATATCCGATAATCCGCCTAGAGGTACATTTCCTCGTAGACGAATAACTTTCACAGCTTCGTCGGTTGATTCATGTAGTTCTACAACTTCATCATAACTAGTACTTGGTAAAAGGTTTTTTATCCGTTCCTTACCTAGTGAAGATGAAGCGTGTTTAAGTAATTGTTCTTTTATTTTATCGTACTCTAAAACTCTTAACGTACGTTTCATATGCCCCGTAACCTCCTTACACTCGATTACGTTTCCTTTCAATCAAGCTTAAAAGTTCGTGTAATTCAAATGTATTTACAATATTTTCTCTTTTTAACCAAGCCTTCTTGGCCGCACTAACCCCGACAGTCATATGCTCTAGCATATCAATGTTATGTGCATCCGTATTAATAGATAGCATCACACCAGCTTCCTGTGCCATCATTAACATTTCTTTATTTAAATCTAAACGATTTGGATTTGCATTTAATTCTAAAATTGTACCTGTTTCTTTTGCTACAGAAATTAATTCTTCAGCATTTACTTTGTACCCAGCTCTTCTACCTATTTTGCGTCCTGTTGGATGCCCAATCATGCTAACATAAGGGTTTCTCATTGCATTTTTTAAACGCATCATGATTGTCTCTTCATCTTGACTAAAGCTAGAATGAATTGATGCAATAACAAAATCAAGTGAACGTAAAACATCATCTTCGTAATCTAACGATCCATCAGGTAAAATATCCATTTCTACCCCATGCAGAATTGTGAAATCAGTGTATTTTTCATTAACACGCTGAATTTCTTCTTTTTGTTTCCATAAGCGCTCAGGAGTTAAACCGTTCGCAACCTTTAAATATTGTGAATGGTCTGTGATGACAATATATTTATACCCCTTCGCACGACATGCATCTGCCATTTCTTCGATTGAATAGCCACCATCACTCCATGTAGAGTGCATATGTAAATCAGATTTCATATCTTCTAAACGAATTAATGGGTAATCGTTTGTAAAAGTTGAAACTTCCTTTCCATCCTCTCGAATTTCAGGTGGAAAACAAGGTAAATTAAAGTGAGCATAAAAATCTTCTTCATTATCAAATGTTAGAACTTCTCCAGTATTAACATTCTCAACACCATACTCACTAATTTTTTCCTCACGTTCTTTAGCCAATTGACGCATAGCTACATTATGATCCTTAGAACCTGTAAAATGATGCAGCGTTGTCGCAAACTCCTTAGGTTGAATAATTCGGAAGTCAACTGAAATCTCATATTCAACACCTTTTAAAACAAGAGAAACTTTTGTATCACCTTGTGCAATTATTCGAACGATTTCCGGCATCGAAAGTAATTGTTCTTTAATGCTTTCCGGTTTATTTGATGCAACAATAAAGTCTAAATCTTTAACTGTTTCACGTACTCTTCGTAAGCTGCCTGCTCTTGAATACTTTTCAACATCGTTCATTTCTGCTAAATAAGCTTCAATTTTATCAGCAATTGGTAATACATCTGCAAGCGGCAAGCGTTCTGGCTGCTTACCAAACTCCTCAATTGATTCTAAAATATTTTGCTCTGTCTTTTTTCCGAATCCAGCTAGCCCTTGTAGCTTACCATTTAAGCATGCTTCTTTTAATTGCTCCATGCTTTCAATTTGTAATGTTTGATAAAGCTTAGCTACTTTTTTCCCACCTAATCCTGGTAGTCTGAGTAAAGGAAGTAAAGTTTTAGGCAATGATTCTTGTAGTTCTTCCAATACCGTACTTTTACCAGTTTCAATATATTCTAAAATTACTGCAGAAGTCCCTTTTCCGATTCCTTTTATAGCAGTAAAGTCGTCGATTTGCTCAAGACTTCTTTCATCAGTTTCTAATGCATTTGCCGCTTTACGAAATGCTGATATTTTAAAAGCATTCTCACCTTTTAGTTCTAAATAAGTAGCAATTTGTTCTAACAGTTTAATTAACTCTTTTTTGTGCATTTTAAGTCACCTACTTAACATAGAAATTGTTTTTTCACTAAAAATTCGATTAAAGTATCTCAGAACTAGAAATTCCGTTCCATAATTCCATTAATTGATTTGATATAAATGGTGTATGTTGAACCATAAAATACGCAATATTTGATTTATGTAATAAAACATGTAGCGTATCTATTGGTACGATTAAAGCGATAAAAAGCGCCAAAACCGCAAATAAATAAACCTCTATAAAACCAAAAATACCACCTAAGAAGGAGTTCATCTGCTTTAAAACAGGTAATTGGAAAACTCCATTTAATAATGAACCAATAAATGAAATAACTAGCCTTGTCCCAATAAATAGTAAAGCAAAGGCAATAATTTCATAGACAAACTGATCTGCGTTTACGACTTGACCACCGCTTATATGAATTGGAAATATTTTTTTAAGCGAAGTAGCGGTCTGCTCATAATAATGATAAGCTAGGTATATGGATAGTAAAAAACCTAGTAATCGTACAAGGCTGCTAATAAATCCTCTTCTCCAACCTGTCAAAATTCCTAAACTAAAAATAATAAGTATAATTAAATCAATCATTCTCGTTCTGCTCACTTTTCGTTTGTTTTTCTAATAATTTTTCGAGCATTTCAGCTCTTTCTTTTAATTTTACATAATCACTTACAATATTTATTGCTGTTAATACAGCTAATTTATTAGTATCTAATAATGGATTCTTTTTATTTATTTCTTTCATTTTATCATCTACAATTGAGGCAACATGGCGAATATGATCTGTTGACTCGTCACCAGTAATTGCATAATGTTGCCCATAAATAGTTACATTTAGTTTTTGTTTCGATGAAGAATTGGACAACTTCATACCTCCATTCAGCTATAAACATTCTAACCTTAACTATAACATGAAATTCAATACAATCAAAAGTATTGGAAAATATCCATTTATAAAGGAGAAATTTATGTCAAACACTGTATTAACAGTTTCTGAGGATACTCTCTTAAAGATGAAAGCACACTACCAAAGTAGCCTTCAATCAAAAGTACCACAAGGTGGAGTATTTATGGCCAAACCAAGTGGCTGTACAATCACTGCATATAAATCTGGTAAAGTAATGTTTCAAGGCTCAAATTGTGATGCTGAAGTAAGTAAATGGCAAGGTAAATCGGCTAGCCAAACTACTAAAAAGGTAAACCCAACAAATACGAAATCAACTTTACCAAAAAACTTTTCAAGTCTTGCAGTAATAGGTAGTGATGAGGTTGGTACAGGCGACTACTTTGGACCGATGACTGTAGTAGCTTCTTTTGTAGAACCAAGTCAATTCGAATTATTAAAAGAATTAGGCGTAAAAGATTCGAAAGAACTAACTGACGAGGCCATATGCAGCATAGCAAAAAAAATTGTTCATGTCGTTACCTACAGCCTCTTAGTACTACACAATGAGAAATACAATGCTATGCAAGAAAAAGGCTATAATATGAATAAACTAAAGGCTCTTTTACATAACCAAGCAATTCGAAATACTATTTCAAAATTGGAAGATAAAAAATATGACGCAATTTTAATTGATCAATTTACTCCTCCAAATCTGTACTACGGATATTTAAAAGGAACAAAAGAAGTTATTCGTGATAAAGTTCAATTCGCTACAAAAGCAGAAGGTTTGCATCTCTCAGTTGCAGTTTCTTCGATCTTAGCCCGCTATGCTTTCTTACAACAAATGGATCAATTAAGTGAAAAAGCTGGCATGACCTTACCAAAAGGTGCTGGAGCAAAAGTTGACCAAGCCGCTGCAAAACTAATTAAATCAAAAGGTTTTGAAGCTTTACGAAGTTTAACAAAATTACACTTTGCAAATACCGAAAAGGCATTAAAGATTGCTAAAAAGTGAATTAAAAAAGCTTTATTCTAAATGGAAAATTCATTTAGAATAAAGCATCCACTATAAATACAATGAAACCTAATAGGCTAGCAACTTGTTTTTGTTTTTTATATCGAAGCATCGGTTTAGATAATAAAAATAAACAAATCAGAAATCCGAAAGGGATCGGTAACCAAAATAACCTAAATGGTAAAGAAGCTAGTACATAATAACCGATCATTTGAAACCCAAGATTACTAACATCCCGCTTAATGGCATCTTTATAGACTGCTAACACTCCAATTAACAATCCGACATAAAGTAAAAAGATTAACATCAGGCCACCTCCAAGATTGTCCTATTAATAACCTATTCACTTATGGCTTGTCTAAAGACTCATAAAGAAAAATGTTTAAACATATTCATATCATGTAGAAACGAAGGAGGAATATTTAGATGAATAATTTAATAAACGAATTTAGTAGTCTAATCCAATCCGTTCCAAAAATCATCAGAGCTTTATCGAATACGGATTATAAGCCAAGTCCTACAAAATGGTCTAAAAAAGAAATCCTCGGACATCTTTGCGATTCTGCTACTATGAATCATAAAAGATTTATAGATAGATTGTCCTCTAAAGATGAACTAGTTTTGGAGCTTTATAAACAAAACTCATGGGTAGAATTAAATGATTATCAAAATAGCTATACAATTGAAGAAATTCTTACGTTATGGACTGCCTTAAATTCACGTTTCATGATTGTGCTCGCAAACATTTCGGAAGAACAATGGAAACTACAATATACTAGTCAAAACGAAGAATCTGTTACACTGAGTTGGTTATTTACTGACTACATTGACCATATGAAACACCACTTAAATCAAATATTAGGATAGGATCAAGGTGTGCCATGAAATTTAAAGTGAAGAAAAACCCTCTATTAGTCGTCCTAATTCTGAGCTTAATTCCCATCATTATTTCAGTACCCATCATCAGCATAATTGAAGCTGATCGTACAGGAATCATATTAAGTTTAGTAGTTTTTGTCTTTTTATTACCAATATTGATTGTTCTAGCTTGGGCATTATTCAACACATACCATGAATTAACAGAAACCGAATTCAAATCAAAATTTGGATTTATAACAATTATCATTCCATATAATGAAATTAGAACAGTTAGTTTCTCGAATAATCCAATTTCATCACCTGCCTGGACCTTTAAACGCTTAAAAATCGAATACAAAAAGTACGGATTTGCCTTACTTTCACTTCCTGAAAATGAAGAAAACTTTTTACAAGAAATAAAAAAACGATGCCCAGATGCTACTATTTTAAACCGTCAAAGAGCAGAAGTTTAATTTTAAACTTTAATCAAAGAAAACTCACAAGGTAAGGTATATGTTCCTTGTGAGTTTTCTTTTTATATTCTTGATTTGGTAAACTGATTACTCCAAAAATAATAGGAGATTTCACTAATGAAACCTTTATGAGTTACTAAATTTCAGCTTTTTCCATTTTTACTTACTCATGAACCCTTTATGAGGTACTATATCTCAGCTTTTTGCTTTTTTACTTACTCATGAACCACTTATGAGTTACTATATTTCATCTTTTGTTTTTTTACTTTTCATGAATCCTTTATTCGTATTTCTCTAATTTAAGACATTCACCAGCACAAAAAAAGTCTCATAAGCACTTTGACTTACGAGACCTTTCTTTACCTTATTAGTTATTAATATACCTCTCAAATACAGATCCGAAATCTTTAACTTTGTATTGTTCTCTTGACTTCATTAACCATTCAAAAGCAGCTTCATTAATTTCTTTAAAACTGTTCACTAAATTATTTTCATTTGAAGTTACTCGGCCTAATGTTGAAGAAGCAATTTCGATGCTTTCTTTTGCATATCCTAGTGCTTTTTCGTTTTCATGACTAATTTCAGCAATCATTAGTAAAGCTTTATACAGATCCTTAACTTGTTCAATATGTTTTTTATGAACATCAATCGAAAACTCTCTACCGCCAATATTGAACTTAATTTCAACATCTAAATCAATTGTACCAGCTGTTTCAAGTAAAACATGTGTGATTTTATGTGTGTGATAATTATAACGATGAAGTGTACGCTTCTTACTGATTGCACTTGTACCATCTAAATGAATTAAGGCTTTATTCGTAAAGCAATACTCATCTGATTTTGATTTAATTAAGAAATAAATTTTTTCATTATCTTCATGCATTACATAATCGTCAGAATCAACTTTGTCATAATTTTTCGGTTCAATAACACTACCTACATCACTTAAACCAAGCATATCTGCAGCAACTTTACCAAACATTAAACTTCCTCCTCTGAATAGTAGGTATGGCTAATTGTATATTTATACGCCTTTTAAACCCACTTTTTGACTATTACACTTCTGAATTATACATTAAATACAAAAATATGGGGATAGGAATAGTAGGGGGATATGGATTTTTTTTCCTTTTTTAAAAGGTCCCCTCGCTTCTAACTCGCCCCCCATACGTTATAACTTAATTTACTGTTGAACACATACCCTGTTGCAGACTATAATTAGATGGTGACTGTTTAAATTACGTTCTTTCATAAAGAACATTATTATATGAAAAATAAAGAAAAGGTGTCGATCTATGAGTATTTTAACTGTAAAAAACTTAAGCCATGGATTCGGTGATCGTGCAATTTTTAATGATGTATCATTCCGTCTATTAAAAGGTGAACATATCGGTCTTATTGGTGCAAATGGTGAAGGTAAATCAACTTTCATGAATATCGTTACTGGAAAATTACAGCCTGATGAAGGTAAGGTTGAATGGTCTAAAAAAGTACGTGTAGGTTATTTAGATCAGCATGCTGTATTGCAGCCAGGTATGTCAATTCGTGACGTATTAAAAAGTGCTTTCCAATATATGTTTGATATGGAAAATGAAATTAATGATTTATATGTAAAAATGGCTGAAGCAACTCCGGAAGAAATGGAGAAAATGCTTGAAGATGTAGGTGTTCTTCAAGATACTTTAACAAATAATGATTTCTATATTATTGATGCTAAAGTTGAAGAAATTGGTCGTGGTTTAGGTTTAGAAGATATCGGACTTGATCGTGATGTAACAGAACTTTCTGGTGGTCAACGTTCAAAGGTTCTTCTATCAAAACTTCTTTTAGAAAAACCAGATATCTTATTACTCGATGAGCCTACTAACTATTTAGATGAGCAACATATTGAATGGTTAAAGCGCTATTTACAAGAGTATGAAAATGCATTTATTTTAATTTCACATGATATTCCTTTTTTAAATAGTGTTATTAACTTGATTTATCATATGGAAAACCAAGAATTAAATCGTTATGTTGGTGATTATGATAATTTCAAAGGAATTCATGAAATGAAAAAATCACAATTAGAATCAGCATATAAACGTCAACAACAAGAAATCTCTGAACTAAAAGATTTCGTTGCTCGTAATAAAGCTCGTGTTTCTACTCGTAATATGGCTATGTCTCGCCAAAAGAAACTTGATAAAATGGATGTAATTGAGCTTGCACGTGAAAAGCCAAAACCAGAATTCAACTTCAAACCTGCTCGTACTTCAGGTAAATTAATTTTTGAAGCAAAAGATTTAGTGATTGGTTACGATGAGCCTCTATCAAAACCGTTAAATCTACGTATGGAACGTGGACAGAAAATTGCTTTAGTTGGTGCGAACGGTATCGGTAAAACGACGTTAATGCGTAGTTTACTTGGTGATATTAAACCAATTTCTGGTGAAGTTGAGCGCGGTGAATTCCTTCACATTGGATACTTCGAACAAGAAGTAAAAAGTGATAATAATAAAACATGTATCGATGAAGTTTGGGATGAATTCCCATCATTTACACAATATGAAGTTCGTTCTGCACTTGCAAAATGTGGTTTAACGACTAAGCATATTGAGAGTAAAGTTGCAGTTTTAAGTGGTGGAGAAAAGGCGAAAGTTCGTTTATGTAAGTTAATTAATCAAGAAACAAACTTACTTGTACTCGATGAGCCTACTAACCATTTAGATGTAGATGCTAAAGAAGAACTAAAACGCGCACTAAAAGAGTACAAAGGAAGTCTTTTAATTATCTGTCACGAACCTGAATTCTACCAAGGATTAGTTACAGATGTATGGAATGGCGAAAACTGGACTACTAAGGTGTTTTAATTAATATAAAAAAGAGAGACGAAAAAATTGTTTTCGTTCTCTCTTTTTTGTTTTTCAAACCTTTTAAAGTGAAATATTTTGACTAAGCTTTGATGTCCATTCACTTGGATGTTTTCTTTTCTTTGTTCCTTTTGGGATTGAATTGATATAACCGATATGAAGAGCCCCTAAAATTTTTCGATTCTCGGGAATACCCATCTCTTTGTAAAATTGTTTATCAAAAATATAAGGATTTGTTCGCCATACCATTCCAATATTTTTTTCCCAAGCTGCTAATTGTAAATTTTGAACAAATGCACAGGTTGCTCCAATCGCTTCTAGATTTTTCTTTTCATTTTCTGAGTGGTCTGCCGTAATAATTAAATGCATTGGTGTGTCGATGATATATGTTTTAAAGAATTCAGTTGATTTTTTAATTTTCTCAACTGTATATGTTTCAGTTAATTCCATTCTTTCATAGCTATCTACAATTTTTGAAGCATAATATTCTTTTTCTTTTTCTTCTGATACCATAATAAATTGCCAAGGCTCTTCTTTGCTGTGGAAGGGAGCATAAGATGCTGCTTCAAGTAGCTCCATTAAATCATCCATATTAATTGAATCCCTTTTTGTATCTCTAATCGTTCTTCTATTTTTAATAAAATTTAATATCGACATTGAACGTTTCCCCTTATTCTCTAAATATCTTAAATTCATTATAAATGTAAATGATAATCATTTTCAATAAAACTTTTAAATTTTAATTGTTTTCTTAGACCATGTTAATCCTTTATGATTTGGATACATTGTTAATCGTAATCCTTACATAATTATTTATATGTACTAAAAATTAGAAAGACTGTGTTTTGTGTACTACGATCAAATCAAAAAGAAAACAGGTATTGAAGATAAAAATTTCTTCAATACCTGTTACTTTACATTTCTTTTGGAGCACGTATTCCTAATAATCTTAGTCCTTCTTCTAAAACAATTGAAACGACTTTAATTAATGCTAATCTACTCTCTAATTGGTCATCATTTGTTAGAATATGAGTATTTCCATAATATTTATTGAAGCTTTGTGCCAAATCTATTGTATATTTAGCAATGACAGATGGTTCAAATTGCGCAAAACTACGTGTAACTTTATTTGGGAACTCAAGTATATGTTTTATAATGTCCCAACTATATGAATCATCCAGTCCATCTTGTTTATTTAAATCCTGTGATGAAGCTTTATCTAAAATTGAATTTGTTCTCGCTATTGAGTATTGTACATATGGCCCTGTTTCACCTTCAAATTT
The DNA here is from genome assembly GCF_002585125.1 of Bacillus sp. AFS029533. Lineage (NCBI taxonomy): Bacteria > Bacillati > Bacillota > Bacilli > Caryophanales > Bacillaceae > Bacillus > Bacillus sp. AFS029533. The sequence goes on from NZ_NUQC01000010.1 coordinate 223,556, forward strand.
TAGCATTTGGTCTAGTGAAAATTCGATGTTATTCATACGATCATTTTTTAAATCTTGGAAAATAATTGCACCGACTCCAACCATTTTTGCAACTTCTTCTTTATTTTTTAGTGTAGGATTTTTTTCTGCAATATTCTGACTAGCTAAGCTAATTGCTTCCTCAATTACTTCTTCTAAAAGAACAATTTTCCCTTTTCGCGTTGACATTTTTTTACCGTTTTGTAGGATTAAACCGAATGGAACATGTACCATTTCATTCGCCCATTCATAACCCATTTTCTTCAAAACTGTAAATACTTGATCAAAATGCAATGCCTGTTCTCCACCTACAACATACACCGCCTTATCAAAATCGTATGTTTCTTTACGATAAAGTGCAGCAGCTAGATCTCTTGTAGCATACAGCGTAGCTCCATCAGATTTTCTAATTAAGCATGGTGGTAATTCCTTTTCAGTTAATTCAACAACATCAGCACCCTCAGATTCCACTAAAAGGTTTTTTTGCTCTAGAAGTTCAATAACGCGGTCCATTTTATCATTGTAAAATGCTTCTCCGTTAAAGCTATCAAAGTTTACACCTAATAAATCATAAACTAACATGAATTCTTTAAGGGACTCATCACGGAACCACTTCCATAAATGTAAAGCTTCTTCATTTTTTTCCTCTAATTGCTTAAACCAGCTTCTAGCTTCTTCCTCAAGTTGAGGCTCTTTTTCAACTTCTTCATGAAATTTAACATATAATTTTAAAAGTTCTTTGATTGGATTTTCTTTTACTGCATCTTGATTACCCCAAAGTTTATAAGCAACAATTAATTTCCCAAACTGTGTTCCCCAGTCTCCAAGGTGATTAATTTTTATTGATTTATACCCATTTTTTTCAGCTATTTTAGCAATTGAATTTCCAATCATTGTTGAACGCAAGTGACCCATCGAAAATGGCTTTGCAATATTTGGTGAGGAACAATCAATCGCAACCGTTTTGTCTTCACCAATTACTTGATTTCCATATTCCTTCCCTTGACCAAGAACTAATTCAATTACTTGCTTACTTACTAGCTTTTTATTCAAAAAGCAGTTTACGTACGGGCCGTTCGCTTCTACTTTTTTAATTAAATCATGATTAATCTGTAGTGCAATTTCCTTTGCAATTATAACTGGAGATTTTTTTAATGCTTTTGCTAATTGGAAACAAGGAAATGCTAAATCACCTTGATCTGCATAATTCGGTTTTTCAATAAGTGAGTTAATTTCAGTTAAAGTTAGTGACCCATTTAAAGCTTTTTCAATTTGTTCACTATACATATTTACATAATTCATTAGGATCAATCCTCTCCAAAATATAAAAAACCCGTCTCTATCATAAGAGACGGGTTTAACTAATCCGCGGTACCACTCTAATTGTTCAAATATATTGAACCAGCTTTAAAATTTGTTAACGAGGTCTTCCCCGGCAAAGTCCTACTATTATTTCAGACTGCTTCTCCGAAGTGCGCTTCATCATATTCGCTCTGTTAGGCTTCCACCATCCCCAACTCTCTACAAGATTCAAAATAAGATTACTCTCTTCATCTAAAAATTTTCAATATTCATTTTTTCCATTTAATCATATCTAATGTAGAAATTCAAGATTAAATATTTTTTGAACTTTATGAATGACACCATTTGTTGACAACCTTAATAACATAAAATTGAGGTGGAATTCATGAAAAAAAACCCAATAACTTTAAGTCTTTGTATGATTGTTAAAAACGAAGAAGCTGTACTTTCCAGATGTTTATCATCTGTATCTAATATAGTAGACGAAATTGTCATTATTGATACTGGTTCTACAGACAAAACAAAAGAAATAGCTAAAAAGTTTACAAATTCAATATATGATTTTACTTGGATCAATGATTTCTCGGCAGCAAGAAATTTTGCTTTTTCTAAGGCAACGAAGGACTATATTATGTGGCTAGATGCTGATGATATTATCACTGACGAAAATGCGAAAAAATTACTTAAATTAAAAAAGTCATTATCTAAAAATGTCGACGCGGTCGGAATGAAATATCATCTAGCTTTTGATGAAAATGGTAATCCGAGCTTTAGTTCTGTACGTAATCGAATCGTTAAGCGAGAAAGAAACTTTAAATGGATTGGTTTCGTACATGAATATTTAGAAGTTTACGGCGAAATTATTCAATCGGATGCTGCAATTATCCATCAAAAAGACAAAGAGTTTTCTGATCGCAATTTAAAGATTTATGAAAATGCGATTTCTTCAGGTAATGAATTAAGTCCGCGTGACAAATACTATTATGCAAATGAATGCGTAGATCATCAGTTATACGAAAAGGCAATTGAATGGTATAAATTGTTTCTTGATGAAGGAAAAGGCTGGTACGAAGATAATATTCAAGCATGTGGTAAAATGGCAGACTGCTATTTAAATCTAAACGAATTGGAAAACGCGATAAGTAGTTGTCTAAGATCTTTTTCATATGATGGTCCACGTGGAGAAAACTGCTGTCGTTTAGGATTTGTATATCTTCACAAAGGTGATTTTACACGTGCTATTTCATGGTATAAACTTGCCACACTTGTTGATGTTCCTACAAGTAGTCCTTTTATTAATCAAGCATGTTACACTTGGTTACCTAATCTACAGCTATGTCTTTGCTATAGTCGATTAGGCGATCAACTTACTGCTAGAAAATATAATGATATAGCAGCAAGCTATGTTCCGAATAACCCTTCTGTTCTTCACAACAAAGAGTATTTCCGCTCATATTTTAAAGATCAATAACTTACCCTTACTATCTACTAACTTTATATTTCCTATCCTATCTGTTTAGTAACTATAATAGATGATTTGGAAACTACTAATTAAGTATATCAACACTAAATTATTATCAATCATTTAATACAAAATTAAAATTATAGAAAAGGGTGATAGCTTGATCACAGTCAGTTTATGCATGGTTGTACAAAATAATGAAGCCACAATTGAAAGATGTTTAAGTTCAGTTAGTAGCTTAGTTGATGAAATTATCATCGTTGATATGAATTCCCACGATCGAACGATTGAGCTAGTAAGACAGTTTACAGACCAAATACATGTTTTTGATGGTGTGGATGAAATAAATGCATTAAATTTTTCAAAATCATTGGCAACAAAAGACTTTATACTTTTACTAAACCATAGTGAAGTTTTACTAGAAAATGATCGTTTAACATTTTCTAATCTAAAACAATCAATAAACAATGAAGTTTATAATGTAGCTGTCGATTATCAAATCGGTTGGAATGTAAAAAGTAAACAAATAATTAATAGATTATTTAAAAGATTAAGTCCAAAAAGTCATTCCCCGAATATGAAAAATGAGCAAACCTCTAAATCATTTTCTACTAATCTTGTTATTACAGATCTTCCTTTTACACAAAATACAAAAGAAAATATTCAAATATATGAACAAATGCTAACTAACAACCTCAAGCTTTCAACAATGGATTTGTTTTATTATGCGAAAGAATTAAGCTCAGATCATCAACACGATCAATCAATAAAGTATTTTTTAAAATTTTTGAGATTAGATCAGCCTTTTGAAGAACTTAATATTCTTGCTTGTCATTATATTGCTAATTGTTATAACGAGTTTAATCTAAGAGACTTAGAAACTACTTGGTTATTAAGAGCTCTTAAATATGGCAATACCCATCCAGAAACATGTTGTAGATTGGCTTATACTTTTTTTGAGAAAAATAATTTCAATTCGGCTATTTATTGGTATAAAGAAGCAATCTTAAATAAGGTGAACAATCGTTTAATTCTTCTCAACCCATCATGTACTACATGGCTACCACATTTACAGCTAGCTGTCTGCTATGACAGAATAGGTGAATTGCACCTTGCAAATGAGCACAATGAATTAGCCTATCATTTTTACCCAACACACCCAAGCATTCTTTCAAATAGAGAATATTTTTCAAATAGATTAAATAACGAAGGCAGCTGAGGACTCTCAACTGCCTTTTAATCATTTTTTTCTTATTAACAAGAGCATATTATATATTTCAAGATTTGAAGTTAGTTGTTCAAGATTTATTCCAAAACTATGAGCTAAATGAACTACTTCTTCAAAAAACAACTTAATATTTAAATCTACATTTATTTTTTCATTCTTTTTCGTCGTCACTTCAAATTGGTCAGTTGGAAATAGCGTATTAATTGTTTGAGGCGTGAAAAATCTAATATTTTCTTTTTTCAATATTCCCGCGTGTAAATAATTCCATTGGCCTTGTAATAATTGAAAGAGAACTTCACCATGGGAAACATTTGGAACTCTACAAATAATTGACCCAGATGGTTTTAATAGATTGGTAATTTCTTTTACAAAACTCCAAGGATCTACAAGCTGGTTGACAATATTATCAATTATGATTAAATCAAAAAACGCCTCGGGGTAACTGTGGGAAACTTCTCCAATTCCAATTTTATCAATCCTCTTGTAAAATTGTGATGCAATAGAGGATAATTCTGAATCACTTTCTGTTCCATATAATTCACATTTATATAGATTTTTAATTTCTAGACCTGTTGCTCCAGCTAAGCAACCAACTTCTAATACATTATTTATGTTACCTGGTACCATCTCAATAATTTCCGTCTTCGGATACCCAATATCTATTAATTTGTTTCCCCACTTCTCGATATACTTCATTCTATTTTCAATATATAGGTGATTTATGTTAATATCACTATTTCCATTGAATGTCATGTGCCCATAATGATGAACAAATGAATCTAATGCAATATGCAATTCATATCCTTCTAAAATAGTCCTTAAACAAATATCATCATCTTCAAATGACCCTAGTTTAAACCTTTCATCAAATCCTACTAATCGATCAATTAATTCGCGTCTAACTAATAAACAAAATCCTACTAATCTTAATACTTGCTTTGACATTCCTTTTACACTTGCACAATATCTTAATGAAAAATCATTAATTTCTTGATCATTTTGATAATCAACATTAATTCGCTGTAATCCACTTACATAATTACTTACAGGTCCAACCATGCCAATTTTATCATTACTATATAAAAGAGTAAGCATTGCATCTAACCAATTTTCTGTAACGATTGTATCATTATTTAAAAATAACAAGTTATCACCTGTAGCGACTTCAATTCCTTGATTACAACCTTTAGCAAACCCCATATTTATCTCATTAAAGATTGTAATAAAGGAAGGATATTTTTTTAAGTAATCTCTTGTGCCATCAGTCGAGCCATTATCAATAACAATAATTTCTACTTCATCTTCCTTTGTATATTTAGCAAGACTTTCAAAGCATTTTTTCGATACCTCGAGCTGATTATAAGTCAAAATAATAATACTAGTTTTCAATTTAATAAACACCTTCTTAAAATCTCACTGCATCAGCAAGTATGATTTTTTCAATCTAAACCAATCATTTATTAATTAACACATACATTAATTAACATATTCAAAGATAGAATATTTGGTTAGTATTAATTCAACAACTATAAACAAAAAAATCCTCGCTAACAATAGTTAACGAGGACGGTCATCACCTTAGGATAGATTACTAATCTCTAAAAGTGATTGTTAAACAATACGATGAACTGACCAGTTGATACCTGCTGTATTGTTTCCACCTAAAGTAAGCGGTACAGTTAATCCGTCAGCCTCGTAGAAGAGTCCAATCACATCTCCAGCAGTCAATTCTAAGTCTCCAGTAATCGTTACAGTTCCATCACCTAAAATTGCTCGCAGATTTAGTACTAGTGCAACATTTACATCTAAAATTGGTACTAGTCCACTTAATAAATCATCAGTCGTTGGTGATGTTCTGCGGATTACAAATGAAGGATTTATACCTGCTCCGAGTGATACAGTTAAAGTTGCTGTCGTAGAGTAGCTAATTGTAGCTTCAAAAGTATATCGTCCTGTTGCTGGAACAGTGAAATTACCTGTTGTTGGATCAAAAGTAGTTGCATTGAAGAATGGACTTGCAACACTCCATCCAGTTAACTGAGTACTAGCAGCAGTACCAACGGTTGGAATAAACGCAGAGAAACCTGTAGAAAGTACGTTTGGTCCTGTTGGACCTGTCGCTCCGTCTG
>NZ_NUQC01000011.1:0-48481 GCF_002585125.1 Bacillus sp. AFS029533
TTTTATTGACGTAGATACATTTCACTAACTTTATTTGCGATATCCTAATTTTAATTGCAGTTTTGCCAAATTTAATTGCGTTTTTCAGATTTTATTTGCAGTCCACGTACATTTTTTATTTTAAAAATAAAAAAAGGGGAAAGGTTTCCCTATCCCTTATGTTCCCACTTTTCACTTAACAATTCCCTTAATTGCCTTAACTGCATTTCTTCCTTTGAAATAAACGAATCTTTCCCATTTAGCTAATAAACCATTTCCGTTTTCACCATTTTCAATCTGAAGCGTGTGTTGTTTATGAAATTCAGCAACTCGTTCATTACGTTTTGTATGGAAAGTGTTTAGACGCTTGTGAAGATGTAATGCATGTTTGTTTTGTCCCATATAAATTCTCTCCTCCTTTAGTTAATAGCTTAAATAGTTTATAAATAGCTAGAGCATACAATTTTCCGATTAATTTCTACTCTATTTCCCACATACTTTTACACTTTCAATAATTTTGAATACCAAGTGAAAATTACCATTATTTAACATTTTTTTATGTATTACATGTTATTATATATAGAAAGGAAGTGGATTTTATGAGAAAAAATTTTTCCATCTTAATGCTAACATTTCTGCTTTTTTTAGTAATTGGTTGTGAAAAAAATAATAACGAAGATATCCAAGCGATTGCATATGCAAGCTTAACAAGAACTGAACAGGCTGCGTTAAGTGATAAACATGGAGTCGTTAAAAAAGTAGAATCTATACCCAATCAAGCGACTTTATTTAATAAAAACTATCATAAAGATAAACTATATTCTGTTACTTTTAATGGAGATAATCCTGAAGAGAAGATCGTTATCTATATTGATACAGAGACAAACAAAAAAGTCGGAATGATTGGTGGGGAATAATTCTTTAAGCAATATAACCTCAAGAAATAAAGAGCGATATTCGTCATTAATCGCTCTTTATTTTTTATTGATTTTAATAAAACTAGTCATTTAATCCTTTTCCATCGAGAATTTGATCAATGTATTTTTCAACCCTAGACGTACGTGTTTTCGATTGTTTCGGTTGAGAAAAATAATAAATATAAGCTCTTTGACGTCCTGGCGTTAATGCTTCAAAAGCCGTTTTTAAGGTCGGGTTTTCATCTAATTTAAGTTGTAATTCTTCAGGAACTTCATAATCTGAAGTCTTTTTTAATTCCACTTGCAAACCTGCTTTTTCCACTTCAATTGCTTCTTTAATATAGTCCTTCAAAACGCTTTCCATTTCAATTATTTCCTGAATATTGGTGAATCGTATCTGACGTGCTGATTGTACATTTTCTGTTTGTTGAATCAGAATGCCTTTTGGATCTTTTAGCAACGCACCTTTATGAAACAGAAGTGCACAATATTCTTTAAAACCATGAATTAAAACGATATTTTTATTATCAAGTGTGTAACAAGGATGCATCCATTTAAAATCTTCAGTCAGTTCACAGTCAATGACGATTTCTCTTAACTTATAAAATTCTTCTTGCCACTTTTTCGCTCTCAATAAAAATGCTTCAACTTTAGGATGCATATTATTATTTGTCAGTCGATAAACACCTCTCATTAATTCCACTTTTTTAGCTTTAAATAAACATAAATTAACCTCAGAATTTTCATCCCAATAATATGATTCGTATTTCATGAAAAATCTTCGTTTTAAATTTTACTATAATGTTTTTATAATACCAATCGGATTGGCTCATTCACTTTAGTCTTAGCTAGTTAGCTCGGTCATTACTCCCCTTAAAAAAGTTATTCTTTAAACGGATGCAAATTTCCTTCAAACAAAAAAAGAACAGGTCCAAGGTTTCCCTTATCCCTGCTCTACATACTCTTCTAAGTACTTAGTACTGATCCCAAGCAACAACTTCATCTAACGTTAAACGAACTTTTTCGAAACCTGCTTTGATTCCTTTACCAACTGAAATTAGCATAACTGGTTTGAAGTTTGCTGGTACATTGAAAGCTTCTACAAATTTCGCTTGGTCAAATCCACCCATTGGAACTGTATCTAAACCTTTTGCTTTTGCTGCAAGCATAAATTGCATTGAAACTAATCCACCATCAACCATCGCAATTTTTGTTGCAATTTCTTCTGGTAAACTACCGTAGTTTTTCACGATTGATCCAACGTAGAAGTCTTTCACTTCTTGAGTCATCATACCTTTTTCAACTAATTCATCGTAAATGCGATCAGCATTTTTGTATGCTTCTGTATCACCTAAAACAGCGATTACTGCAGATGCATCCACAACTTGTTGTTGGTTATTAGCGATTGGTAATAATTTTTGTTTAGTATTTTGGTCTTTAATGACAAGGAATCTCCATGGTTGTAAATTTGAAGAAGATGGAGCTTGAACTGCAATTTCTAGTAATTCCTTAATTTCATCATCAGACATTTGAAAGCTTGGATCGTAATAACGAACTGATCTTCTTTCCTTTGCTACAGTGAAGAAATCCGTACTATCAAGTTCTTTTGGCGCTTCTTTACCAAAATCAATTTCGTTTACTTTATTTAAATACTCTTCTTTTTCAGATTTAACATTAGACATATTTAATCTCTCCTTATTTAACTGCACTATTTATAAATACAGTATATGACTTTAACTGTATAAAAGTCAACTACAGTTTATAAAAAAATAAAATCGAAACATCTTAGTTTCGACTAAATTAGAAAAAATACTAATAATTTGATTTTCAGACTGATTGCGAGCGTTTGGCGGTCAGTCTGAAACTAGTTTCGATTTTATTTTACCCATTTTCCTTTGGTAATAAGTCTGAAATTGTTTTCTTTGCAAGACCTTCAACAAGCCAGCTTTCCATCTCATCTTTTAAATCATATAAAGCAGATCGTGTAGATGGCGTAAAACATTCCTTACTATTTACATCTAAAAAGCCTTTTGAATATGGATCTGATCTCATCGCATCATAAACATCTTTTAAAGTAATTTCATTAGCACCTCTGGCTAAATAATATCCACCATCTCGTCCTTCTTTAGCTGAAATAATGCCTGCTTTAACTAAATTAGCAAGAATTTTTCTTAAAAAAGTAGATTGTGCTTCAAGTTTTTGAGCTAATACTGCGCTTGGACAAATTCCGTCTTGCTCCGCTAAAACTAATAGAGATTGCAGTGCTAGTCCAAACCATTTCGTACTAGAAACCTTATCTTTCAAGATCATTCACCTCAGTTACTAGTCTAAACTATTTTTTGAAAAAGACAACCTTATCTAAATAAATGTAATACAGGGTGAAAAAAATTAAGTGAATTTAGAAAAACCCTATGACTTTTCCTAAATTCACAATAATGATTCGTAGTTTTTAATGACAATAAGATTTGTAAGGATCATTTCTTTTGACATTTCACCATCGTAAATTTAAACGGAGGTTTACTTTCCATATTCTTATGTGGTTCAAGAATTTCGGAAACTTCGATGAGTCCATAGTTTCCAAATTCTTGTTTGATCGAGTCAGAATCATAAAAGAACATTTTTATCCCTTCCATTATTTCGAAGTAATCTTTATCTAGCTGTTTGCCCTTTCCAAACATTGGTGCATCCTTTGAAATCGTAGTAAAGATCATGTAGCCATTCGGCTTTAGCTGATTATAGCAATCTTTAATAAACTTCTCTCTCTCATGATCATTCAATAAGTGAATAAGTGCGTAACAAAATATACCGTCATAAAGCTTTTGGTCAAAAGGCATGTCTGTTACTGAACCATGAAAAATAGTAAAATTAATTCCATTTTGTCTTGCCAATTCAATCGCTGTTTTTGATATTTCAATACCTGTTACGTTTATTCCATTGTCAGTAAAAATCTTTGCGTTTCTACCATATCCAATCCCCGGAATCAATACATCCTTAACGTTCTTTTCAAGGAAAAAGTCCTTTGTTAAAATTGCAGAGTCTGAAGGTTCATACCCCCACATCATTTGATTTTCTATAAAACTCGATTCCCAAATTTCTGCCATATCTAAATCCCCTTTTAAAATCATTTAATCTACTTACCAACTTAAGTTAGATTATTGTGTTCAAAAAAAGAAAGACCAAAGGTCTTTCTTTTTTATTTCTATTTATGAAGCATTGCTCTTTGCCATTTCTTTATCTGATAAACGCTCGTTACCCATTAAGAAAATTGAAATCAATGCTAATCCTACTGGAACTAATGTCCAAAGGAATGTATGAGCAATTGATGTTGAAAACACGTCAGTAATTTTTGTCAGTATTGGCGCAGGAATCAATTTGGCAGCTTCAGGAGTAAAGGCCTGATTAATATTAGAGAAATTCTGAGGTGCGCCACTTTTTGCAAATGCATCAGCAATTTTATCTGTAAATACATTTCGTTGAATAACACCAAATACCGTAATACCTACTGTCATGCCTAGAGCACGAAGGAATGCGTTAGTTGAACTTGCAGAACCACGATTTTCATTATCAAAATGATGCATCGCAGACATACCAAGAACTGAGAACGATGCCCCTACACCAAATCCAACAATGATCATATAAACAATCACTTGGAATTTAGACGTATCAGGTGTTAAAGTACCTAAACAAATAATACCTACTAATAAAAGTACAACCGATCCAACCATGATATTACGATAACTAGTTTTATTTGCTAAAGCTCCACCAAATGCGGCAGAAATACTTACACTTACCATCATTGGTAATAAAACTAAACCAGAATTCGTAGCTGTTCCACCTTGAACAAACTGGATAAAGATTGGAATGTAAATTGTTGCAGCGATGAATGCCGCCCCATAAAATAATCCAACAAAGTTACTAGCAGCAAACAGACGATATTTAAACATACTAAACGAAATAATCGGTTCAGCAGCTTTCCGTTCAATGAATAAAAAGATAATAAGGAAAACAGCAAATCCAGCAAATAATCCAAGAATTTGAACTGAATCCCAAGCGTATTCTTTTCCACCTAGCTCAAGTGCAAACATTAAACAGATGATACTAATAACAAAAGTTGTTGCACCCCACCAGTCGATTTGTTGCTTCGTGTGGTTTTTTGATTCGATATAAAAATAACTAATTAGTCCAAGTGTTAAAAGTCCAAAAGGAATATTTATATAGAAAATATATCTCCAGTTAATATAATCTGTAATATAAGCACCAATTAATGGACCAAGAACGCTTGATAATCCAAAAACGGCACCAAAAATACCGCTCATTTTACCACGCTTTTCAACAGGAAACACATCCCAAATAATTGAAAAAGCAATTGGCATTAAAGCACTTCCACCAATACCTTGAATTGCACGGTAAATACTCAACTGAATAATCGAATTTGCTGTTCCACAAAGAATTGAACCTAAAATGAATAAAATAATTCCTAACATAAAAAATCTTTTTCTACCGTACATATCAGAAAGTTTACCGAAAATTGGCATCCCAGCCATTTCTGTAACTAAGTAAGCTGAAGTTACCCAAACAAATTTATCATAGCCACCTAAATCTTTTAATATTGTAGGCATCGCCGTAGAAACGATTGTGTTATCAAGGGAAGCGAAAAATATCCCAAGTAATAACGCAATCATAACAGGAACCAATTTTGTTTCCCTTTTTTGCATAACCATCTCTCCTTTTACATTTCAAGCATAAAAATTAATTTCAATACTGTATTCATAGCCTAACTTAAGTATTTGACTGACTTAAAAACGATATTCTTTCGAGACGCTTAGTCTAAAAAAAGAGCTAATCTTTGGCGATAATTAGCACAGCAATCAAAATCAGTCTCTATTAATGTATAAAATAGCATTACTTAATAGACCTAAACCTATTCCAATTCCAAAACCAAGAAATCCGCCTACGATTAAATGCGATGTAAAATAGCCTACACCTAAACCAATCGTTAATCCTAAAATTACAAAAGCAGCATAAAAAATTCCTACAGCTTCCTCATGTCTCATACTATATAATCATTCCTTCCATACAATTTAACTTCACATAAAGTAATAAATGTCACCATAAATACTTTAATTAATTTAAAGTTAATATAACATTGTTTCGTTACTTAAACAATATATAAATTTTAATTTATTATTTTATTTTTATTAAAAACAGTATTTTATATGTATATCATGCTACTTATTCAGTAACTTTATTGTATAAAAAGGAATACAACAACGTTACGTACAAAAATAACCCACAAAAACAAAACATTGTTGTGTTACCTTGGATACATTACTTAGGACCAGTCAGCCTCTTGTTCATTATCAATTTATAACAAAGACCAATTGCACTTATTAAGAAAAGCCAAGCTGCTAAATGAAACATAAATTGAATGTCAATTGATTCAAGTAAAGTTCCTACACCAATAATACAAATAGCTGTTACAAAAGAAGTCCAAAATAAGTAACTTCTATAAAAATCGGAAGAAGCGTTCATAAATAATTTCTTTTCAGCGATCTTGAATAACGCAGTAAATCCTCCAAATAAAACTTGCCCAATATAAACAATTTTTATATTATCGATCAAAGGAAGTGAAAAAAACAATAAACAGCAAAATAATGAATGGAATATCATTAATAAAAATGGTGAAACCCGGTCAACGAATCTGCCACCAAAATATACAACGACACTTAAACTTAATGAAAAAAGTCCATATAATAAACTAAATACGTCATACGCATCTCCTATATTCCTTAAGAAGAGTACATAATATGGAAATACTAAAGAGCTGCTAAATCCAATAATACTAAGCAATGCAATTAAAAAACGGTTCATAGGATTACTCCCCATAATTTTCATAAAAAGTATTCATAAATACATTATTTGGATCAAACTCTCTTTTCTTATTGAAAAAATCTTGCGTTTTTGGATATGCTATTACCATCTGTTGCTTAGACTGATATGGATAATACGGTAAATAATAAGTTCCTCGATGCGCCAAAGTTAGATCAGTCCACTTTTGAATTACCTCTTTTGCATATTGAACAGAATCTTTATCTTTACCGTGTTGAATCAAAACAACGAAAGCAAACATATCATCTTTTGCATAATTCATGACTGTTTCATCATCTTTTTCAACGTAACGAATCGTGATATTTAATATATTTAAATTTTCATATTGCAAATATTCTCTAACATCATCAATGTAACGAGTAAATTCATTTACAGGCACAAAAAATTCCTGTAAAACTTGTGTATCTTGACGGTCATCGAATTCCATAAACTTACTTTCAGAACGCATGACATTATTACGTGTTTCATAGTTTCCATTTAGGGAGTGAATAAAGCGATATTGAAAATCCCAAAAAAGATCTTTACCAATATCCGAAGTTCTGGACATACCTAACGCAAGCTTCGGTAAAAAAGCGGAATGATCTTCCTTCAGCTCTTGATCTGAATCGGTCATTTTACGGGATGTTGCCGTATAATTAATTGCATAAACCTTGTCTAAAAAGCTATCTGGTGCTACAGAAATCCTAGCAATATGCATTCTTGCATTTGGGTTTTCTAAAACGTTCTTCTTAAAATAATTTGGATATTTCTTATAGTCCATCGTTTTTGTTTCTACTCGATATAATTCATTATTTGTTAGTTGAAACTCTACTTCCAAAATAATTCCAAACAATCCATATCCACCTAATACATATGGGAATAATTCTTTATTCTCAGTGCGGCTTACTTTAATTACTTTCCCATCTGGTGTTAATAATGTAAACCAATTAACAGTACTAGCTAATGAGTGATTCCGAATGTCACGACCATGTGCGTTCACACTTAATGAACCACCTACTGAGAATATCTCTTGTGACTGAGTTACCTTTAAGGCAAGATGATAAGGATTAATCGCTTTTTGTACATCTCCCCATGTTGCACCACTTTGAACAATTACTGTCTTCTGAACGGGATCCACTTTTTCAACCTTATTAAATGTTTTTAAATCAATCACCACACCATCTTTATAATATGTATGACCTCCTTGACTATGTCGCTCGCCCGCAATTGAAACTGTCTTACCTTGTTTTTTTGCATCGATTACAATTTTCTTTAATTGATCTACTTCCTTTCCTTTGACTATACGATCAATTTTAGTAGGAAGAAGATGGCCAACATCATCAATTACTCCATGCCTTAATGGTGCAGGTTTATTCCACAGTGTATGTAAAACTGTCACAAACACGGTTAAGAGGAGTATTCCTACAAATATTCTTTTCCCCAAGTTCTTTTCCTCCTAATAGAAAAAATAATTTTAAGCGTTAAAAAAGACGTGCTTACACTAATGTATACACGTCTTCTATTACAATCTGCTTATTCAATATGGATATTAACTAAACCAACCAATCATTCGATTTACGTCTTTTTCATCTAAATGTCTTATCTGATACGTACGACCAAATTGGCTTGAAAGAATTGTAATGTATATAGATTTTAGTTTTACTCTTTTTTGAAGGAAACTTTGTTCACCGATCAATACTTGTATTCGCTCTTTTGGTAAAATCGCGGTTGTTCTTGATAAATAACCAGATTGAATGATCACAGTTCGATCTAATAATGTATAGCCTGCATTTCTAAATCCTAATTCCCCAATAAATATACCGATTAAAACAATGCCATAAACCCAGAAGTGAATAAATGGAAGTAATACAATTCCACTTGCTATTAGAAGAAACGTAATAATCATTCTTGAATAATACGTTTTTCGGGCTCTTTTTGGTGCTCGGTTTGTTATTTCATCATAGTTAATAGAAGGAATAAAATTTTTTAGGAATAAGTGGACATCCTTCGTTTTAATAAATGGATGTAGAACATGTCTACCTTGCTCCTGCTTATCCCCCATTCCAACAGCTTCGACGTAAACTGTAGAATAACCAAATAATTGGCGAATGATGCCTTCTTTTATAACTACTCCTTGAATTCGTTTTAACGAAACCGTAAATTCATTTTTTTCGAATAACCCTCTTGTAATAATTATTCGATCATCTTTTCTTTGGACAGTAAAGTTTGCAAATTTCAATATGTATCGAATGGTTGAAAAAATTAGGGAAAGTAATAAACTACCTAAAAATACAATAAAAAACATCATGTAAGTGAATGTTTGTATTTGATTATATATTGCCACATAAATACTATGTGGAAGTAAATCCTCGATTTGTGAAAATAATGATGCTAAAACGGCAAAAGCTAGTCCAACTTCAAAAGAAGTGATGCCAGCTAAAAAAAGTTTTCTCGTTTCAATTGTTAAACTTATATCTACTAAAGGTACTGCTTGTACACTATTTTCCTCAGCTACAACCAAACCTACTTTTTTCTTTTTAGAGTTTAATACTTCATTTTTTAATGAAAGTGCCACTTCCTTAGGTATTGCATTTAATATACCTTCAGCTTTTTTTCCACCAGCTGTCTCAATTCGTACGCTCACCACATTAAAAAGCTGTTGAACAAATCCAGCATTAATTGAAAATGACTGAATACGTTCTTTTTGAATAAATGTATTTTCGATTACAAATAATCCCGAACGAATTCTAAATTCATCTTCAGTTATATAGTAGGTAAATCGATACCATTTTATGATTGCCGAAGCAACTGGAAAAACAATCAGAACAGCAGCAAACAAATATTGAAACATTGACCCTTTACCACCTGAAACTAAAAGTATAATAAGTGGTATTAGTACGTTTTTAATTTGCTCTAAAAATACGGTAAGTATATAAGCTGGATGTTGTCTTTTTGGCTCATACATCGTCATCACTGATCCTTGCTAAGTAGATAATTTTATCTCTAAGCTTTTCTGCGATATGGTGTTCTAAGCCTTCAATTTCATGTGTGGTAGCAGCCGTGGAAATATTCACTGTAGATAAACCGTATCGACGCAGTAGTGGTCCTACTTCTGTCGTAACGTGTTGAACTCTGACCATAGGAATTACAATTCGTTTAATAACAAATATTCCTTTTTGAATTTCTAACTCATTTTCATAAATCTCATATGCGGTATATTTCAATTTAAGAGTAGGTAAAAATAAAGTTAAAAAAATAATTAACGCTATAACGACACCGATTATAATCATTAAAATAAAGAAGGGAAGTGAAAAATATCTCATAAGAAAATAATAGATAATTGGTAAAGCAACTAAAGAGATACTGCTAAGTAGCGATGTAATTCTCCATACTGACCTCATTTTAGGTGATGGTCTTTGTGATGGATTTGCTCTCATTTAATCACCTTTTCTATCTCATTAATCTATCACTTACTATATCATACCATGAGACAAACTATTCACAAACCTCCTATTTATCGACAAAGTTAAAAAAAGGTAATTTTCCCCATAATTGATGAAAAAATAATCATTTAACTAAGCAAATATCTTTAAGCTGATTAATCAATAAAAAAAGGTTAACTCATAGAGTCTAACGTACAAAGACTTATGAGTAACCCTATTTCAATCGTAATAAATAGTTTCAGATTCTCTAAAATTTACAATTACCTTAGCTTGTCCTTCTACAATCTTAGCAAATTCATCCATCGTAGTGTCATACTTAATATAGATTCTAGGTAAAAGATAGACTTCATTCTTTGTACCCTTTTCAAGATAATATTTCGGATCTGTCGCTACTGCAAATTTATAGTACTTTTTTGTTTCCTCAATTACTTTATCATTATGATAACCATAAGGATAAGAGAGCGCGATCACATCTTTTCCGGTGATTGATTGGATCTTATCTTTGGAACCTTTCAACTCATGCTTATAATCATCTATTTTCCTTAAATCCGGATGGGTTGCAGTGTGCGATTGGATTGAAAACATCCCTGAATCAGACATCTTTTTTAAGTCCGTGCTAGAAAGTCGATCCGGCCATCCAATATAATCAGATATCGCAAATATAGTTGCTCTTGGTGTAAACGTATCCGATTTCAATTTTTGAAAGATTTTTAACACATTTAAGTTATTTTTATAACCGTCATCAATTGTAATAAAGATCGGTTTCTTTACGTTATTACGGTCTCCCCATTGTTCAAAAGTTAAAGGCGTAAAGCCATGATCACGTAAATAAATCATTTGTTTTTCGAAATTCTCTGGTGAAACAAATAAATCCCTTACTCCATGACCCGTAAACTCATCGATATTATGATAAATTAAAATTGGAATTTTGTCTGCAGCATGTGTCTTTTCTGGTAACTGCATCCACAAAAATAGACATAGAAAAAATAAAGTTATCTTTCGCATATAAATCCTCCCTTTATCTTTTTACTATTTAGTGTTCCAATTTCCATTTTATCTATCATTATTTATAGTAATTTTATACTAATTGAAAAAATTATTTTACCTACGATTTAACTATACAATGATGCTTAACTTGTCTATTAATAAATTAAAGCCCATTACTCATAATGTAGTAACGGGCCTTTCTATTTAGTGGTTCATTTTAGAAGGGTCAATTTGGTTGAATGTTCCTTCAATCGGATTGATATCAAAAGCCTGACCGAATCCAGCGATAAATCGACCTTCTATTGGTGTAAGCTTGAATAACGACAGATCAATTCCTCTTAAAACCTCAATCATCTGATCTCCATGATTTTTTACAAACTTTTCAAATATGTGCTCTTTGTCCACATTGCCCACGAATTCAGGAGTACATTTATATCGAATTCGCTCTCTTGTAAATAATATTGGAGAAGTTGCTTCGTCTGCAATAATCATGATACTTATAAACTTATTGTTTTCTAAATGTTGAAAATGAGCTGCGATCTTACTAATGAAAATATAGAAGTTACCTTCGTAGATGACAAAAGGTGAATAACTAATATGCGGATCCCCTTTATGATCCATTGAATTGATCATCAACGTTTTACATTCAGATTGAAGTTTTTCATATATTTTAAATTGAACTTCTAATTGTTTTTCCATAAGCATCTCCCTTAAAGAAAATATTCCCCTAAAATTTCATGATAATAATCATCATTATCAATTATATTTCCAGAATTTTAAATCAAAATTAAAGAGCCTTAGTTACAGTTAAGGCCCTTCTATATCAAAGTTTTAGAGAGCTTTTACTCCCTTTTGACCATTCATTTGAAGAAGTGATTTGTTTATTCATATCATCCTCTTCAATCAATGTCTATGTTCGTCAATATTTACATTTTTATAGTATAAAAGCTCAAATTATTTCCGTGAAAATATTTTGGGACTTCGTTTTCATTTGTGTTCTACTTGTTTTGATAAAATACTTCTTTATTCATCTACCCCACACCAATCTAGTAAAGTGTAGGCAATTACCTCCGCACAACGAAATAATTCATCTAGATCAATGTATTCATTTGGATAATGTGCAACCTTTGTTTCCCCTGGTCCAAACACAATCGTAGGTATTTGTTTGATTTGTGTAAATAATCCACCGTCCGTCCCCCATGGAGAAGCTTCAATAATCGGTTCATTTTTATAAACATAACGATAAGATTTCTTGAGAGATTCCATAAATGGATGCTCAAGATCGATACTACCTGGTAACCATCTTGCTCCGAAAAATTCAATCTCAACCGGATTTTCAATAAACCAATCATCTATTAATGAGAGTGTTTTAAGCCACCTCGTTATTTCAAGTTTAGCTTCTTCAATTGTTTCATTTGGTGAAACACCTAGTCTTCCCTCAAGAGTAACTAAATCGGAGACTGAGGAGGGCCAAGTACCCCCATTTATTTTTCCGATATTAATTGGTATTGGAATTGGCACATTTTTGTAAAGTGGATCATCTAGTAGTCTTGTATTTCGAACTTTTTCTAATTGATTTATATGATTTATAACCATTATACTTTTTTCAATTGCACTAACTCCTTCATACCTCGTTCCACCGTGGGCAACTTTACCTTTTACTTTTATTCGAAACCAAACACTGCCTTGTTGTTTCGGAAATATTTTCATTTTAGTTGGTTCTGGAATAAGGACAGCATCTGCAACGTATCCCCGTAATATTGTTGCTAGCGTACCTGCCCCTCCGCTTTCTTCCTCAATAACACTTTCAAAATAGATATCGCCTTTAAGTGGAATATTACATTTTTTTATTGCCTCAATCGCAAATAATGCAGCAACATTTCCACCCTTCATATCTGTTGATCCCCTACCAAATAAGCGATTTCCTACGATTGCACCACTATACGGATGGCGCTCCCAACCACTTATTTCACCTTCAGGAACCACATCAATATGTCCATTTAATATAATCGATCGACCATTTCCTGTTCCCTTTAGAATTGCAACGATATTCGGACTATCTTCAAATGAAGTTCGTTCTGAAATAAAATAGGATGATTTTGTTAATTCCTCAATTGTCGGCTCAAAACGATCAATTACTAATCCAAGATTCTGTAAATAATTTGAAACAATTTTTTGAGCAGCAGCTTCATTTCCTGAAACACTTTTTTCACGAACAAGATTCTGAAGTAATTCAATTGCCTTGTTCTTATTTTTTTGAATGTAGTCATTAATTTTAGCTTTCAAATCCAATTTTGATCACTCCCAACGATGAACAACAACATTTGGGTTCACAAATAGTGGAGCACCAGTTTTCTCAATCACATCGCTGACTAAATATGGAGACATTACTTCATTTAACCAAAGCTCTCCACTTTCTTTTTTAACTTCAATTACGGCCATTTCAGTAATGATTAAATCTACGCAACTTGGAGATGTAAGAGGAAGTGTACAATCAGAGACTATTTTTGGGTCACCATTTTTATTAGTATGGTTCATTAAAACAATTACTTTTTTTGATTTTTGAGCTAAGTCCATTGCTCCACCAATTCCTGGCACTCTTTTACCAGGAACAATCCAATTTGCTAAATCACCATTTTTACTAACTTCAAGAGCACCTAGTACTGTTAAATCTAATAAACCTTTTCGAATAATCGCAAAGGCTATGCTGCTATCAAAATAACTAGAACCTGGAATTAATGTTACAGGTAATCCTGCAGCATTACATAAATTCTCATCTTCTTCACCCTTTTGTGGAGTAGGACCTAAACCTAACACGCCATTTTCTGCATGGAACATTACTTGGCAATCATCTGGTAAGTAATTTGGGATAAGTGAAGGAATTCCAATCCCAAGATTCACTATCATACCGCTCTTTACTTCTTTTGCTGCACGCTTTGCCATTATTTCCCTAGGATTTATTTTTCCCAAACCCACTTCCAATTCACCCCTTCCGATTGAACGATGTGGTTTACAAAAGCGCCAGGTACGATAATTTCTTCAGGTTCTAATGCTCCTAAAGGAACAATTTCATCAACTTCGGCAATAGTGATTTTTCCGGCCATTGCTACATAAGGATTCGTATTGCGAGCACTTTTATCAAAAACTAAATTCCCAAAAGGATCTGCTTTCTTCGCATATACAATTGAAACATCTGAAATGAGAGGAGTTTCAACTAAATACTCTTTTCCAAATACATTCACCCTCTGTTTATCAACATCTATTACACTATCAATCCCTATATCTACTAAAACGCCACCTAATCCAACTCCACCCGCTCGTATCCGTTCGATAAAAGTACCTTGAGGGCTGAACTCTATTTCTAACGTACCATCTGTCATTTGCTTTCCAGCATTCGGATTTGATCCGATATGCGTTGTAATCATTTTTTTTACTCTTTTAGCCGTCACTAATTGTCCGATCCCAACATCAGGAAAACCCGTATCATTTCCAATTAGAGTAAGATCTTTCACACCTTTCTCTAAAATGCTCCTTATTAATGTTGGTGGATTACCGATTCCTCCAAACCCACCGAACATTAACACCATATCATCTTTAAAATAAAGCAAAGCTTCTTCAATACTAATGATTTTCCCGAAAGTATTGATTGCCATTATTTAATCTCCTTTGCTTCTTGATTTAGCTCATTAAATACTTCCTTCAATAAAGTTAGCAATTCATTTACTTGCGCATCAGTAATGACTAAAGGTGGAGAAAGCAAGAAACTATTTTCAGATCTTCCATATGGACCACTAACAGATGGATACAGTAATAATCCATGATTTTTGGCAATCTCAATTACACGATTTGTTACACTTTTACAATCAAACAGATCATCATTTATTTCAATACCGATCAGTAGTCCTTCACCCCTGACATCGAAAAGAAAAGGATACTCTTTCTGCCATTCTTTTAGTTTTAATTTAATCTTTTCACCTTGTATTTTAGAATTTTGTACTAATCCGTTTTTTTCGACATAGTTTAAAACGGCTAAAGCTATACTTGCAGAAAGAGGATTCGCACTAAACGTATGTCCACTCATAACAAGTCGACTGCCTTCTAAAATTGGTTGCATTACACGATCACTTGCGATTGCTGCAGCAATAGGCGTATAACCAGCCGCCAATCCCTTACCAAGGACTAATAAATCGGGTACACAACTCCAATGGTTCATTCCGAACATTTCTCCAGTTCTACCTATTCCCGTCATTACTTCGTCCGCAATAAGTAGGACATCGTGTTTATCACAAATTTCTTTAATTTTTTCATAATATCCTTTTGGAGGAGTTAACGCAGCTCCTGCCGCACCAACAATAGGTTCAGCTATAAATGCTGCCACATTTTCCGAACCCAATTTCTGAATTGTACGATCAAGTGCAGTCGCACAAAGTAACCCACAACTTTCAGGCTCTAATTCAAATGGGCACCTTTTGCAATACGGCGCTTCAACCATAGGATAATCCTCTAGTAAACTAGTAAAACGTTTCCTCCTTAAAGGGTGCCCTGACATAGATAAGGATCCGATGGTGATACCATGGTAGCTCATGCTTCTTGATATAATCTTCGTTTTCGTATGAATTCCTCTTTCTTGAAAATGCTGTATTGCCATTTTCATAGCTGTTTCAGTTGCTTCAGTACCACTATTAACAAAAAAACTCCAGTTTAAATCCCCAGGTGTTAGCTGAGCTATTTTTTCAGCTAATTGTTCTGCCGCCTCACTCGTAAACTGTGATCTATAAACAAATGCCACTTTAGAGGCCTGTTTTACCATTTCATCAATTATTTCCTTAACACCATGACCAATACTTGCCGCAACTGCACCTGAAGAACCATCAATATATTTCTTTCCTTGCTTGTCCCATAGGTAGATAGTTTCTCCTCGATCAATTGTCGGATAACAATCACCTACAAGTGGTTTTATTAAATAATCCCTTTTAGTCATACTATCCCACCATCTTTCACTTAGATCTCATTACTATATATATAGTTGAAAGCGCATGAAGTTAGACTAATGAAAAACAATAGGGTTTACTTCGAATAAAATTATGAGGTGTATAGAAGCAAGATTGAAATATTAACGAGGCGTAAAACAATTTAGTATTATTAAAAATTGAAAAGCAAATAACAAATAGAAAAGGTTTAAATTAATTTAAATAAAGCTACGCTAAATTTAAATGTTGATTGCAACTGAAAAAGACCACAAAAATGTGGTCTTACTTTACTTTATGTAACGAACAATTGCGTTAGCCGACCATGGATTAATAATTACCTCAGTCCATGGAAGTTTATAACTTACTTCAATAGTTGTCGAAGAAACATCTACAAAAATTTCACCATTTCAAAATGTTCCACTGTTGGAAATGGGTCGTAAAAATGATGAAGCTGCTTTTTCCAATCTTGGTATTCATTAGATTGCCTAAATCCAATTGTATGGTCCTCCAATGTTTCCCACTGCACCAATAATAGATATTTCCCTTTTGTTTCCATGCATCGTTGTAATTCATGAGACATGTACCCTTTCATAGAAGAAATAATTTTTGATGCTTCTCGAAAAGCTTCTTCATATTGTTCCTCCATACCTTCCTTAACATATAGCATAGCAGCTTCCAATACCATTTAATCACCCCTAATTATTTTGATCTGACTTTATATTATTCGGCAAAACTTTAATCTCCACCTTTAAGTGTAATTAATCCACTAATCTACTAATTAGTTGAATAACAAAAACAACATTATTCTTTAATACAGAACAAAATAAAAAGAGCTTCGAGAAAATTACCTCTCTTAGCTCTTTTTTCTATCATCATTTAAGCAGTCTCTATGAACAGCTTCTGTTATTTTTTATTTCCGAATTTCATCATTAAATAATAACTTACTTTAGGGAATACTGAATAAACTTTTGCTCCAAATCCCATCCATGAAGGTAAATCGATTTCATGAACATTTTTTCCAATTAAAGAAATAACTTTCGAAGCAACTTTTTCAGGGTCTAGCATCATTTTTCGAACAGATTTTGCGTACGATCCTGACTCATCTGCTATATCAAAAAACGGTGTATCCATTGGACCTGGATTTATATTCGTAATATAGATACCGTCTTTTTCAACTTCTTGTCTTAAGGCATTGCTGAAACCTAGTACTGCATGCTTAGAACCTGCATATGCTGCAGCCTTCGAAGTTGCAATCTTACCAGCTAAAGAAGCGATATTAATAATATGCCCCTTCCCTTTCAGCTTCATAGACGTAAGGGCAAGCTTTGAACAAATCATGACTCCAAATACATTGACATCAAACATTTGCTTCATATCTTGAAGTGACATTTGTTCAACCGTTTGAAATAGACCATACCCTGCATTATTTATTAAAACATCGATTCCATCAAATTGTTCCTCGATCTGGTGAAATGCATCGTATACTGCATTTTCATCTGTCACATCTACAACAAAATAATGACATTTAACTGGAAAATCTTCTTGTATTTTTGCCTTTAAGTTTTTTAGCTCTGTTTCTCTTCTAGCAATTAAGACGATATTAGCGCCTTGTTTTGCTGCAGTTAAAGCTAAATCTTTCCCAAGACCACTAGAAGCACCTGTTATTACTACCGTTTGGTTACTTAACCTCAAAAATTCCCACCTCTATTATTGACTGACTGAATGCTCATTCGTTTTATACTCAAGTATACCATCATTTCGTTCATTTAAACTAATAAAACCTAAGTTTTCCAGATAGTCTAATTGACCAATTGTTTCAGATATAGTAAGTGAAAGTTGCTTTTGATAAACCTTTGGAAATAACATTTGGCAAACTTCATATGCAGTTAACGGTTGTTTTTTAATCATTTCATATACTTTTTCAGCTCTAGCTTTTTGCTTTTCTAATCTACTTTTTACTAACCCTTTAATATCGATAACTGGTTCACCATGTCCAGTATATAATTTTGTAATCGGAAGTTCTGCTATTCTTTGTAAAGAGTGATTGTATTGTAATAATGGTTTTACACGTTCGGTTTCACCATTTAATGGAGGCTCTATGATTGGGTTTGACGAAACTTTATCTAATAATAAATCTCCTCCAAATGCAATGCCATCATCCTCACTAATTAAAGAAATGTGAGAAGTTGCATGACCAGGTGTGTACAATACTTTCAACCCAAAAATACTATCAATTCGATCGCCTTCATCGATCGTATGAGTTAAAGAACGAATACTAGTATATGGCATTTTCTCTGTTGTTCGTGGCATTCTTTGTACATATTCTTGTGGTACACCGTATAATAGCGCATTTTCAATAAAATACTCATTATAGTAATTTAAAAATGATTCGTCCTGGGTTAAATATGGAATATTTCGTTCATGACCTAATATTTTTACATCCTCATTAAACTCCTCTAATAGTCCTGCATGGTCTGGATGATGATGAGTTAAAATGACTTGTTCAATATCTTCTAATTTATACCCTAATTTATCTAATTCACTTTTAAGTGCATCTAATGTATCTGGAGTATTCGTTCCTGTATCAATTAAAGTCAATAAATCTCCTTCAACTAAAAAAACATTTACAGTATTCATTGCATACGGTACCGGGAGTGTAATTTGGTGAATCTTATCTTCAGGGATCATACTTATTCCTCCTTATCTGAATCTTCTTACAGTTAATTCTAATATACATTTAAAAAAATAAAAACAAAGATGATTAGAATTTTACATTAATGTAAAGACAGAATCTAGAATGTACAGAAAACACGGGGACGGAAAAGGAATTAATCGTTACAAAACTTAGAAAAATTTCCTAATTACTTCTTTTCTCATTAAAATTTTCCCTTCAACTAAAAATTATTTAAAAATATTTTTGAAAAATTATATAAAAGTAATATGTCAACAAGGAATATAGCATTTATTTCTCTAATATAAATATCTATTACAATAGAGGTGAGGTGAATGTAATGTTTCTAGGCAAAGTTGCGTTTATTGGTGCAGGTAGTATTTCAGAAGCATTAATTGCAGGGTTAATAGATAGTGGGTATATTGAGAGTGATCAAATTGCGATCACTAATAGGGAGGATTTAGAGCGTTTAGATAGTTTACATACAAAATACGGTGTATTAGCTACTACTAACCGTCAGTTAGCAATCTCTGGTTCAAGTGTAGTTTTTTTAGCGATGAAACCTAAAGATGTTACAGTCGCTCTTGATCAAATTAAAAGTTTTTTCAATGAAAAACAATTAATTATTTCCTTAGTAGCAGGTGTTACAATCAATACAATTAAACAGTTACTAGGAAATGAAAATCTGAATATTGTTCGTGCAATGCCTACTACGTCTTCACTCGTTAGGAAATCTGCTACAGCACTTGCTTATCCAGATGAAGTTCCTTTTGAAAAAGTGCAAACAGCAAAAAGATTATTTGAGCGTGTTGGTATTGTCGCTAAAGTTGAAGAAGACGAATTACATGCTATGACTGGATTATTTGGTAGTGGTCCTGCCTATATATATTATGTCATCGAACAATTTGAACGAGCTGCAATGGCACTAGGGATCCATCGTGATATTGCCAAGCCATTTATTCAACAAACTTTAATGGGCTCGATTTCAATGCTTCAAGAAACGAATAAATCTCCATTGACATTGAGAAAGAAAGTTACAAGCCCAAATGGCACTACTCAAGCTGGAATATCTGTTCTTGAAGACCGTGAAGTTGCTAATTCATTTTTAAATTGCTTTATTGAAGCAACTGTTCGATCACGTGAGATCCAAGAGGAATATGAAAAAATTAATAAAATTTAATCTGCTTGTCATGACTCTCTTCTTTAGGTAATAAAATGATACAGGTAACTGTGTTGTCCTAAGGGGGAGAGTTTTCTGATGAAAATAACAAACCGTAGTGTATTACGAGCAAGTATTAAGCGTATTCTCATCACAATTGCTTTAATCGTCACACTAGTTTTAATTGTTGGCTTTCTAACAATCAGTTATGTTGTTGGCAATTCAATGGTAGAAGCAAAAGGCAAACCACTTAGCTACCCTCAAAAGGTATCAACTCTCTTACTATTAAAATTCGATTCATTAAAGAAAAATAAAGAATCAAATCATGAAGTACATAAAAAGCTAAATTAAGGGTTTAACTAAGTTCAAGCCTGAACTGGCATCATATTTTAAAAAAAAGAGCAAGGGACTCTATATTGATCCCCTTGCTCTTCTTTTTAATCATTTTTGAGTTGCATGACTTGTTGAAACTTCTTCATGCATAATATGAAACTCTTTTTTAATAATATCTTTTTTCAACTTAATATAATCGTCTTCACTAATAGTTGGTGGTAGTGTAATTAAAATTCTTCGATAAACCGAATCACTATCTAGTGTAATACAGCTCTTCAAATTAGAATATTTATTTACAAGCTTAGCTAATCTTGCTAATGCACCTTCATGTTCCATCGTACTAACAGTTAATGAATAACCGCCGTCTTTTAGTCCCCATGCTTCTTCTAATAATTCAAAAACTGTTTTATGCGTTAAAATTCCTACAAATTCATTTAGATCGTTTACTACTGCTAAATAAGGAAAACGTTTAATCGTAAAGAATACTTTGAAAAATGGTGAATCCTCCTGAATTGGTGGACATTCTTTGCGCACAAAATCATTTACTGTCTTGCCTTGCAAAGAATCGTTATCTACTAAATACTCAGCTAAATCCACACGATAAAGATTTCCAACATACTCTTTATCGTTTTCACTTAAAACTGGAATACATCGATATTTTGTTTTCTTTAAAAGATCCCAAGCAAACTGCGCCTCAGTCGAAACCATACAATGAACTACATCATGTTTTTTTACGATATTACCTTTAATTCTCAATAATAACCCTACTTTCAAATTTATTTTACTAGTCATTCTTAATTTTTCTCTTTTAAAAACACCTATACAAAAATAAAAACTCCATCAAGTCGCATGATTTGAATAAAAGCACTGTTAAAATAAATGGATTCCATTAACCGCCCCACATTCCAAAGATTGAAACTCTAAAAACCTCCTTATACGCTCCTCATTGTTGGATCTTTTGATGTTGAATTATGTGGGAATCTTACGAATCTTACTTTAATAAATAACAATGTCTTTTAAAACGATCTCGAAGCCTTTCATAACTAATTCGCCCTTTCTCAAAATCTACCTTTTTTGTTTGATAAACTAATTCTAAATTTTCAAATAATTTTACAATACTATTTAAAGTCAACATCCTATCTATATTATTTAAAGAGAAATTTATTCCAAAATAATCAAAAAACAGACAAAAAATTGGGTTCATGAGGTACTTATATTGCCTTTTCTTGTAATCTACTTCCTCATAACAGGTTCACGAGGTACTCAAAATGCTCTTTCAGCCTTTTTAAATCCACAAAAAAAGAAGAGATTGGTGATCTCTTCTTCTCAAAAACGATTATGCTTCTTGCTTTACTTTATTTGTCAGTTCTTTTTTTAATAAGTCAATTTTGTAATCAAATGATTGTAGATCAAATTCTGAACGAACTCTTAGCTCTAAATCACGAATTTGTTTTTCAAAGTAGTTGAAGTCAATTGATGGCATTTTACTATTAAGTAAATGGTGAGTTTCATTTATTTTTTTTGTCGCGTGAGCCATGTTTTGACGAGACATTAAGTCATATTTTTTCGTATGAAGCTCTTTTAGCTTTTTTTCAATTTGATTAACTTGCTCATGCATAAAGCTAATTTCTTCTTCTGTTTTAGCGATTAATGTAACAAACTTTTCAGCTTGTTCTTTATAAAAAGCAAGATCTTCAGTTGCACGTTTGATTAACTCTTCGGCACCCGCTTCATTAGCAACCTTTAATTGCTCTTCACGTTTTTGCACCATTTGAAGTGCTCCCTCACGTTCGACTTGGAATTTCGTACGTAATGAGTAATGTCTTTCAAGTAATCCCCTTACTTTTCCTAATTCACTTTCAGATTGTTTAATGAAGTAATTTAATTGTGAGATAGGATTTTGTTGTTCTTTCTCATCTAATAAGCCATGTAAATCCGCTGAGATTTGATTTTTAATACGAGTAAATAAGTTTTTCATAATCATACACTCCTCTTATTTTATAGGGTTAAAATTTTCATCATAAACATTAAATTCATCATCTTTAAGTTTTTTTTGATTTTTATAATCTTTATATAGGTAATAAAGCAAAATTGCTGCTGCTGCACCTATTAAAGAAGGAAGACCACCTATTGCAATCGATAAACCGATTAATCCAATAATTGTCCAGATGATTTTCATTAAAATCGAATCTGTTTTCATAAACTTTTTAAAACTGAAATATGTGATTACTAACCCAAGTGCTAAAGTAATCAAGCCACCTAAATTCGCTAAAGCAACTCCAATTAATATTAGTACGAGGATAAAAGTTAAGAACTTCTTCATGACCTCGTCGCCTCCTTTCAACTTATACTCTTATCTTATACAAGTTTTTATATCGGAATAATGGCCTGAGGAATGGTTTTATATCAGACTTAAGAAGTAGAAGTACAAGACAAACAAAAAACCAGATCAATTTTGGTTACCCATTGATCTGGTTCTGACTAAAAATTAGGAAGTTTAACTCCTGCTTTTAATTGTAATAATTGTGATACCGTTACAAACTGATAGCCCTGCTTTTGAAGAGCTGGTAAGATTTGCTTCAGTGCATCGACAGTTTGACTACGGTCCCCCCCGTGATCATGAAAAAGAACAATATCTCCTTTTCTAGTATCTTTTAATACATTTGATACGATTTTATATACTCCAGGATTTTGCCAATCAAATGTATCCTGATGCCAAGACCACATAACAGTTAAATAGCCAAGATCATGCACGGTATTTATTGAACGCTCACTATAGTAACCAAATGGTGGTCTAAATAATACTGGTTCGACATGGGTTGCAGCTATAATTGCATCATGAGTTTTATGTAATTGATCTCTTATTTGTTCATCAGTTAAATACTGAAGTCTAGCATGCGTATATGTATGATTCGCAACTTCATGACCTTCTTTTATTTCTCTCATTACAACTTCAGGAAATTTCGCAACTCTCTCACCGACTAAAAAAAATGTAGCTTTAGCATTATACTTCTTTAACAAATCTAAAACTTCTGGGGTATATTCATCATTCGGCCCATCATCAAATGTAATTGCTATTACTTTCTCTTTTACAGGTACCTCCCAAATAGCAGTACCTTGTTTTTCATAGTAATATCGATTTTTACTTTCAGCTGATGCATTAATAGAACTGTAAAAAATAAATTGGAAACTAAAAATTAATAAAAGGATAACTTTTAACTGTTTCAAAGCCATGACCTTCCTTTTACACAGAATACTTATATCATGTCTCTAAACGATTCTTTTATGTAAACTTCTCAACTTTTTAAGCTTTTGCATCTTAACTGAAAATTTAATCATTTCTTGTGATATCGTATTCATCAAAATCATTCACGATATACGTATGATCAAAGATTTCACGTGCTTCATCTAACAATTTTTTTGAAGCTTCCCCTTGATATCTTGCACTTATATGTGTTAAATAGAGTGTTTTAATCCCCTCACATTTAGCAACTGTTGCAATTTGAGTACTTGTAGTATGGAAATAATCATAAGCATGAGCTGTTTCATCGTCTGCAAAGGTTGATTCATGAACTAATACATCCATACCTCTTGCAAGCAAATTACTTTTATCAGTTATACGAGTATCCCCTGCTATTGCAATGCGTCGACCTTTTTTTGAAGATCCAATAAAATCCTTACCATTTAAAATTCTTCCATCCTCTAAAGTTACTGTCTTCCCTTCTTTTAGGAATTTATAAACTGGCCCTGGCTTTACACCAATTTTCTTTAATTCCTCTACGTTCAATTCTCCAGGTAAATCCTTTTCAATAATTTGATAACCAAATGATTGAATTCCATGTTCAAGTTCTACTGCTTGAACAATAAATTGGTCATCTTCAAAAACGATCCCTTCAGAAATTTCAACGTAATGAATCGGATATTTTAAGTAAGTACCACTAATTTTAAAGCTAGTTTCCACATAATCCTTTAACCCTTTAGGTCCATAAATTGTTAATAAATCTTCTCCACCTAAGAAAGTTCTACTACTTAATAATCCAGGCAATCCAAAGATATGATCACCATGGCAATGAGTAATAAAAATCTTCTCGATTCGTCGTGGCCGAATAGACGTATGTAATATTTGATGCTGTGTTGCTTCACCACAATCGAAAAGCCATGTTGCTCCTCTTTCCTCTAAAAGCTGTAATGCAATACTTGTTACATTCCTACCTTTTGATGGCATTCCTGCTCCCGTTCCTAAAAATACAAGCTTCACGTTAATGCCTCCATCTTAATCATTTCTAATTGTTACAGTACCACTTGTCTATTAAATTGCCAACACTTTAAAGAATGATTTATGAATTGATTGGGAAATTTACACAATAGAGCTTAGTTTTTTAAATATAATATATGGAGGAAAACAATGCGAAGACGTTTTTTCCAAATCGCCACTGTCTCACTAATTGCTAGCCTTACTTTAACCAGCTGTGCTAATCGAAATAATAATATAAGTGCATCGGAGAAAGAAAAAGAAAATGATTTTAAAATTGGAATTGTTATGGGTAAAACTGAAATTCACGATAAAGGATTTAACCAAGCAGTTTGGGATGGAATTATAGAAACTGGAAAGAAACATGGTTGGAAAGAAAATAAAAATTATGTAAAAACAGATGCTCCAACAGACAAAGCAGCAAAAAAAGAATTAATGAAGTATGCAAAGAAAAAATATGATTTAACATTTGGAATAGGCTATTCATTTCAAAAAGCCATCTCTGAAGTTGCGAGTAAAGAAAAAAAATCGGACTTTGTCATAATTGATGGGATTGTTGAAAAACCAAATGTTGTTAGCGTTACCTATCGTGAAGAGCAGTCAGCATTCCTCGCTGGTATTGCAGCTGCGATGAACACTAAAACGCATAAGATCGGATTTATTGGTGGTACAAAGGATCCATTTATTAAAAGATTTGAATATGGTTTCAAAGCAGGTGTTATGTCCGTGGATCCAAAAATAAAAGTATTGACGGAATTTGCAAATTCATTTGATAAACCTGCAGACGGAAGTAAATTAGCAAAAACCTTATACAATGATAAAGGTGTAGATATTATTTTCCAAGTAGCAGGAAAAACAGGATTAGGTGTATTTACTGAAGCTAAAAAATTAAAGAAAAATGGCAAAAAGGTTTGGGTTATTGGTGTTGACCGGGATCAATATAAACAAGGATTACCGGAAAATGTCACCCTAACATCAGCAATTAAACGAATTGATAAAGGCGTAGATGAAGTAATCACCAAGTCATTAAAAGGGAACTTTCAAGGTGGACGCATTTTGAGATGGGGTATTAAAGAAAATGGCGTTGATCTTGCAAAAACAGATAAGAATTTAAATAAAGATACAAAAGAGCAAGTTGATTTATATAAAGCAAATATAAGAACAGGTCATATCGAAGTACCAGAAACAAAAAAGGATTTTGATAACTTCTCTCCTACAAAGCCTGAAAAAGCAGAAATTAAAAAGAAAAAAGTAAAAATTGGTAAATAAAAAAATCTTGTCCAATTATATGAATATTCTGCATATAGTATAGTACCAACAAAAAAGTTAGGTGTGATACTATGTCAATTCGAGATTTCATATTACTCTTCTATTGTTTTATCATCTTTTTATCTGTACCAATTGGGTATCGATATGCTTCAAAGAAAACAAAAGAAACTGGACAATTTTTACCGTATTTAGTAGTATCGCTTGCCATTGTTTTAGCAGACGGAATCCTTTCAATATTAGTTTGGTCACTATTTACATCACAAATGGATACATTCATGTATATCGGTGGATTACTTACTGGAATGATTTTCACATCAATCTGTGGCCTATTACTATTAACCGTTTTACTTTTAAGAAGAAAATATTTTTTAAACTCATTTGTTGATCTAAACACTGCTAGAATTGGAACAAATCCACCACCTGATGATCAATCTACCAATGATTTAAAGAAATAGAGCTCTTATGCTCTATTTCTTTTTAGTTGAATATCTGTTACTTCACTTAAAAATTTCGTAATTCGAAGCTAATAAATTGAGATTTAGTTCTAATATTGTTTATACTTT
The DNA here is from genome assembly GCF_002585125.1 of Bacillus sp. AFS029533. Lineage (NCBI taxonomy): Bacteria > Bacillati > Bacillota > Bacilli > Caryophanales > Bacillaceae > Bacillus > Bacillus sp. AFS029533. The sequence goes on from NZ_NUQC01000011.1 coordinate 26,412, forward strand.
CTTTAATTGATTTAGGAGGTTTCATAATGAAAGTTACAATTTATTCGGACTATGTATGTCCGTTTTGCTATTTAGGAAAAAAACCACTTGAGGACGCTATTAAAGAAGTTAGCGATGTAGAGCTTGAATGGAAACCATTCCAATTAAGACCTGAGGGAGCTGAACCTTTAAGTCCTAATAGTTCTTATATTCAACAAGGATGGAAATTCGGTGTTCAACCACTTGCACAAAAACTTGGTGTAGAGATGATTTTACCAACAATGGATCCCCATCCTTCAACTAAAAAAGCTCATAGAGGCTTTCTATTCGCAGAAGAAAATGGAAAAGGTGCTGAATATGCTCAAGCAGTTTTAGCAGACTTTTGGACAAAAGGTAAAGAAATTGGTGATGTAAACGTACTGGCAGATATCGCTGAAAAACTTGGCTTAGACCGTTCTCAATTCATTGAAGCTGTTTCAAATACAAAATATGACTCATCGATTCAAAACCCTAATTTTATTAATGCAGTACCAACTTTTATAATTGGTGATCAAGTTTTACAAGGTGTTCAAAGTAAAGAAGCATTTATTCAAGCATTAAACAACCAAAAACTTGTTGAGCAGTCTTCATTAAGCTGCGACATTGATGGAAACTGTTAATACTCTTTAATAAGGATGTCCCCTAAGTTTTTTTCTAACTTATGGGACATCTTTTTTAATTTAAATTAACTGGGATAAACAATTTTTCAATTCATTATTTTGTTAATAGTTCACCGATTCGTTCTCAATCAAGAACAAACAAGCACAAATAACGAATCATTTCCCAGCTACATTAACTTGACTCCAATCAATCACAAACGGATTACCAGTTAAATTTTTTCTTACTTCAGTAACAATACTCATTTGCTTTTTTATAACTTCTGATTGAATTAATTTTTCTCCATCCCCACTACCATCATAATACAATGGCTTCTTCTCCATAATGTCACCTCCATTACTTATCAATGATTTATATTCTTTTTCTATGTCGAAAACCCCTTTTCGAATTTGGTAATTCACAAAACTTTTTACTCAAAAATTATTTTGCTATGAGCAATTTGTAGGACCTTAAATTTTTAAATCTAAGAACATGGTATCTATTTCTTTAATTATTTAATTTTTCTTACTATAATTACAATATAAATCTACTTTGAAAGGTGTTTTTCTCATGATAAAAGTTGGTATTATTGGTCTTGGCGCAATTGGCCAAAGATTAATTCCTTTATTTTCAAACCACCAAGAAACAAAAATAGTAGCAATATGTGACACATTAGAGGAAAGAGTTCAAGAAACAAGTAGCCGATTAGAATCAGTTTTAACCTTTACAAATCATCTTGAGATGCTTGAAAATACAGAACTTGATCTCGTTTATGTGACTGTACCTCCAAAATATCACTATTCGGTAGTAACTGATGTAATCGCAAAAGGAATTAATGTGCTTTGTGAAAAGCCTTTGGCAAACTCAACAGAGGAAGCTCTAGGACTTTATACCCAAGCTAAAGAAAAAGGTATTTTTCACGCAATGAACTTTCCATTAAACTACAATGTTGGTAGTAAGTCTTTTGCTAGCCTTATTAAATCCGGATATGTTGGCGACTTAAGAAGAATCGAATTAAAGATGCGTTTTCCTAATTGGCCGAGACTATGGCAACAAAATGAGTGGGTTGCTACAAAAGAACAAGGCGGTTATGTATTAGAGGTTGGTGTGCATTATATTCAACAAATTCAAAAGATTTTTGGTAATATGAAAGTAGGCACGAAACATATGCAATATCCCGCTGACCCTCTTGCTTCCGAAAATGGAATTATCGCCTTTTTAGAATTAGAAGATGGCACTCCTGTAATAATAGATGGCTTAAGCCAAATTGCAGGTGAAGAAGAAATTAAATTTACAGCATACGGTTCGAAAGGAACTCTTTCTTTAGTAAATTGGGCTAATTTAGAAGGAGGAAAAATCGGCGAGCCAATTCAACAAATTGAAGCCGATCAAACTTTAGCTGATTCATTAATTGACCATTTAGTAAAGGCTCTAAAAGGTGAAGAAGCTACAATTATAGATTTCTCTGAAGGCTACAAAGCACAAGTAGTTTTAGAAGCATTAAGAGGATAAATCCATACATAAAAGGAAAAGGTGCTTTCTCTAAAAAGCACCTTTTTTAACGCTTTTAATGATTGGTTTTATTTTACCGGAATCCAAATTTCAGTATAATAATCTTCACTAAATGGATTTCCTTCTGGATAAAGTTCAAATTCTGGGATACCTGCATGTGAATAGCCACTTGAAGGAAACCATTCGGAATAAATCTTTTTCCATGCCGATTGCATTGCGTTCGGCATCGCTCCATGAACACCAAATACAGCCCATTTTGATGCAGGAATTTCGTGAAAATAAAAACCTTCTGGTACATCTCCTTCGTATTCGGTTGCAACCCAATATTCTAGTAAATTTTTTGATTTTTGCTCCTCGCTCATCATGCATACACCTAAAACACCTTTAATGTCACCGTTGTTCAATTCGTACAAACGATCACTCGTACCATTTTCATTAACCTCTTCCCACATTTTAGGAATCAGTTGCTGTTGTTGATCATTCAAATAAGAAAACTCTTTTTTTACTCCAACTACTTGAAAAGCACTTTTTTCAACAATATTAAATTGCATTGGTTCGGCTCCCTTCAAACTCACCTGAATAACGAGGCGGTTATATGATTTTAGTTTTCCAATAAACTTTCTTGCTTCACTTGGTGTTACACCATGCTGTCTTCTAAACGCTTTTGCAAAAGCCTCAGGAGAGTCATACCTATATTTCAAGGCAATATCAATTATTTTATGATCAGTAGTTGTTAATTCATTGGCCGCTAGCGTCAATCTTCTTCGTCTTATATATTCAGCTAGATTAATATCAGTTAAAATTGAAAATGTTCGCTGAAAATGAAAAACAGATGAATTAGCTTGTTTAGAAATTTCTTCAATCGTTAACTCGTTTAATAAATTGTCTTCAATATAATCAATTGCCTTTTGTAAAGATTCAACCCAAGCCATATGACTCCTCCCTTAATTACATCCTAACAAGTTAAATTGATTGAGTCCTGTCTTTTTATGCTCTTTTGTGACAGATAATCGTCAATTAGTCTCTTTTCGATCAGTCATTGATAAAATGACAATCGTACTTATAATACATAGGCTACCGATCCAATCTATCATTTCAAAATTTACTCTTAACCAAATGACTGACAGTACAGCAGCTGATAATGGTTCCACACATGCAAGTAAGCTAGATTCGGAAGCATTAATATACTTTAAACTCTCTAAGTAGCAATAAAAGGCTATTAACGTTCCAAATATAACAATAAAAATGACTGCGAAATATGCACTCATCGACCAATGACCTTGGAAATTAAAAGGTGAATGTATGAAACTAAAACAAATTCCACCGATTAGCATTCCCCACCCTACTACGATAGTCGACCCAAATTTTTTTAAAAGATTCTGAGGATGAATTGAATAAAATGCTAAAGCAAAAGCTGACGCTAACCCCCAAAATAATGCCCATCCAGTAATAGACAATCCTTTAATCGTTCCATGTGTTACCAATAAAAATGTCCCTGCAAGCGCTAAAATGACAGCCAGTACTTCTTTTCTAGTTGGTACTTTTTTGAAACGCATTGCTAAAAAGCATGTAATAATGACAGGTGCCAAATATTGTAAAATTGTTGCTGTAGCAGCATTTGAAGCTTTTATTGCGGCAAAGTATGTATATTGAACTGCTAACATTCCAAGAATACTAAATAACAATAAACTAAAGATATCCTTCTTATCCTTCCAAATTTCCGTTATATGTCCTTTTTCTTTTAGACTAGCAAAAATTAATAGGATGATTCCTGAAAACAATAATCGAATAACGACTAACCATTCTGGACTAAAATGATTTCTTTGAAATACAAATTGTGCAACAGTTCCAGATATGCCCCATAATATTGCCGCAGTTAATACGAGAATAATTCCCTTCGTTCTAGAATTTGTTAAGGCAATCTTATCTGCACTCATTCTTACTCCCTCCACAAAAAACAACAAATTAAAATAAGTTAATAGAAAAATCGTACCTAAATATTCAGAATATATCAATCAAAAATCTTTTTATTTTCAACAATTAGATTAATTGAGAAATTATGATTAGAAATTGCTTAATTGGAAAAATTGAACATATACGATTTTGTATTAAATGATTTAGGAGACTAGTCTATGAATGAGTTATATGAATGTATCATAGTAGGGGGAGGTTTCGCAGGCTTACAGGCATCCATTCAGCTTGGTCGATACCAAAGGAATGTACTCGTAATTGACTCAAATTATGGTCGCTCAACATTATGTAAAACATATCGTAATATATTAGGTTGGCCGAATAGTATAAGTGGACAAGAGCTAAGACAACTAGGAAGAAAGCATGCTGAAGTTTATGGTGTATCATTCATCCAAGATAAAGTAATAAGTATACAAAACGTAAACAATCAATTCTTAATAGAGACGGAAACAGGAAAATCTTATTCTGCCAAAACAGTCTTACTAGCAACTGGACTAATTGATCGAATTCCTCAAATTAAAAATCTAGTCGATTGTCTTGGATCGACAATTTATGTTTGTCCAGATTGTGATGGATATGAAATTTTAAATAAAAGTGTTTTAATACTTGGATCTGGTAATATTGGTGCAAATCTTGCCATAACATTAGCTTATTGGTCAAAACAAATTACATATATTAATCACGATGGACATGACCTTGACTCCAAATTACATGACCAACTACAGAAAATTGGAGTTCACTATCGAAAAGAAACGATTAAAGAAGTACTCAAAGAAGACGATTCCACTTTTAAAGGCATTTGTTTACATAGTGGTGAAATAATTTATGGGGACCGAGCATTTATTGGTTTTGGTGGAAATAAAGTACAAAATAGTCTCGCTATCCAGCTAGGAGTAAATCTTTTAAATAATAAGCATGTTATTGTAGACTCACGGACAAAGGAGACGAATGTTACAAATGTATGGGCAGCCGGCGATTTAGTAGCCCACTCTCAACAAGTCACAATAGCAATGGGCGATGGTACCCAAGCCGCTGTTTGGATACAAAAAAGATTATTAGAAATGAGTGTAAAAGAATCATAAATAAAGCACTTTGTTCCCCCATCTTTTAGCCATTACACAGCTTAAACTAAAAATTCCCTACACCTTATCCATCTAACAAAATACCATTTAAGTTTAACAAAAAAAGTATTACATCATTAAAAGAAGTAATACTTTTTTGCTGTTTTCACTTAACAAATCGTATTAGAAAAATACTTTTATTAAAGTATACATAGTGACGATTGCTAAAATAAACACTAAAATTGGTATTAATATTCGGATGAAAGTTGAAGGTATTCGATATCTTCTATAAGTATCCTCAATACAAATAATACATAGTAAATAGATTAATCCTGATATAATTGCTCTAGCTAAATCAAAATTCCCTAGTGATTTAATGGTGTGATTAACATGCTGAAATATATAAAATTGTACAAGATTAAAAATTAAAAATAATAAAAAATAATAAAATACACTTAATATATAAGTACTAAATTTTATTTTTTCATGCTCAATATTTTGGCGCTTTCTAATAAAGCGCTTCTTATGTCGCTCTTTCCTCGGTATAAATTGTTCGTCCATTTTAGTACATCCTTAGTTTAAAAATTAAATTATTTAAATCAAATTCTTACCTATATTGTACATAAACATTCCATTATTTAAAAATTTATAATACATCTCTACAAAATTTACATCAAACTAAATAATCATAAAAATAATTATACCAAATTTCATTGAATACATTTACTATTTTTTTCCAAAAAAAATAAAAAAAGTGTACTTAGAATGAATCTAATTACACTTTTTCACGCTACTGAAAAACAACCTTGTTAAATAAGTTAGCAAATTTTCGTAAAAGAAGTAGAGTGATGTTGATTTCCATGTGACATAAGAGTATGACAACATCTTCTTTTTCACTTTTACATCTCATAAACCTTTTATGAGTAAGGTATTTTCTTATTTTTGCTGTTTTACTTACTCATGTACCCTTCATGCGGAACCTTTTTTCTTATTTTTGCTGTTTTACTTGCTCATGAACCACTCATGAGTCACCTTTTTTCTTATTTTCGCTGTTTTACTTACTCATGAACCCTTCATGAGTCACCTTTTTTCTTATTTTTGCTGTTTTACTTACTCATGAACCCCTCATGAGTCACCTTTTTTCTTATTTTTGCTGTTTTACTTACTCATGACCCCTTCATGAGGAACCTTTTTTCTTATTTTTCCTGTTTTACTTACTCATGAACCCTTCATGAGTCACCTTTTTTCTTATTTTTCCTGTTTTACTTACTCATGAACCACTCATGAGTCACCTTTTTTCTTATTTTTGCTGTTTTACTTACTCATGAACCCTTCATGCGGTACCTTTTTTCTTATTTTTGCTGTTTTACTTACTCATGAACCCCTCATGAGTCACCTTTTTTCTTATTTGCTGTTTCACTTACTCATGAACCTTCACGAATTAAGAACAGGTGTACTTAGAACTTGCCTAAGTACACCATCCCCGACTTATTTTTTATGTTGCGTGTAAATATGAATTGCATCTCTTAAAAATTCAGCAGTTCCTGGTTGTTCTTTATCGTAATGTGCTCTAAAGCGTTCATCGTCTACATACATTTGGGCTAGGCCTGCATGAGCTTCCTTACTATATTTGCTCCAATAAAATGTTAACCATTGTTTATGCAAATCAGCTGCTTTTTGGGCAATTTCACTTGATGGATCACCCGTTTTATATGCTTCAGCTAGTGTTTTTGCTAATTCTTCAGCAAGTCGCGTTACTTCTTTATGATCTTCTTCTGTCATATTCATTACTTTTTGATTTGCTTTATTAACAGCTTCATCCCCATATTTTTCACGTGCTTCTTTTCCATATTTCTTTTCATTTTCTTCAATCATATCTTTCTTAAAACCTTCAAATTTTTCTTTATTTGACATTGTAATTCTCCCCTCTGTTAGAGCAATTGACTTTTCAACGTTTGAAATTAATAAATCCAATTGCTTTCTTTTATCAAGAAGCCGCTCACGATGCTCGTTTAACGCCTTGGTACTATTAAAGTCAGGTGACGTGATAATTTCTTTAATGTTTTCTAAATTCATACCTAGTTCTCTATAAAATAAGATTTGTTGTAAGCGATCTACTTCCGCTTGACCATAAATCCGATATCCTGATGAGTTAATTCTTGCCGGCTTAAGAATCCCAATCTCATCATAATATCTTAAAGTCCTTGTGCTGATTCCTGCTAGAAGTCCAAGCTTTTGTACAGTGTATTCCATTGCGACTACCTCCTGACATCTTTACAATACACCTTTACGCAACGTTAAAGTCAATTCTATAATTTATATTTTTTAAGATTTTTTTTGGAGTAAGCTATACCCTGTTCAAAAAAATTTCTTTGAACTACACTACATTTAATTTCTACCGATCGCTTGGTAACATTATTCATTACAAGACATAAAAAAATCCCCTCTGCAATAGGGGATTACATCAATCATGTAGACAAACTACAAAATAATTATTTACCTGTAAATACTTTTATACCATTTATACCATCAAATGGTTTTCCACCAGGAGCGTGCAAATGACGAACTGCTAGTTTAAATCGCTTATTTGAAGGGATTTCTTGTTTAAAGGTTAACAAGAATGAATTGTTATCTCCTTGTACCTTTGTAATTGTAACTTGATTATTTGATAAGGCATTCCTTGCATTAAATTGACTTTTGTTTCCTAGTGATGCAATTCCGGTAGGGATTTTATCAGATAAACTTTGAATCCAATAAAAAGATGCTTTTGTTCCTAAATAAATATCAACTTGTGAATCAAAAGTTACTAGGATCTGATTTGTTGAAACCTGGAAAATATCAGCTAGATTAGGAATTTTGTTAACAGTTTGGTTTGGCTTATATCCTTCAATTCGCAGAAATTCCTTTTTGCTAGTTGCATTTACCTGCTTATTTCCTGGAAGAATAGAAGACATTACAATCAATAAAATCATAATCTTATAAAAAAATTTCATTATAATCTGCCTCCCTATATATATATAACAATTTTATAATTTGATGTTTTGGCAAAATATATACTTAGATTTTTAAAATTTTATCAGTTTTTAATCTAATATTAGCTTTACTACTCCTTTCGCTCGAATAAGAGACGCACTTTTTTTTGTGAATAACGATAAATAGATAAAAAAATTGATTTATATTTAAAATAATGGCAAACTATCTATAAGACTTAAGAGAGAATTATAGGTGTAATTATGATTGAAATTAAAACTTCTACGTTGAGTGACGGTGAATTTAATCGAGGTGTCTTTGCAACACGTGATATTGCAAAAGGTGAATTAATACACGAGGCGCCAGTTATTTCTTACCCGAACGAGGAACATGAGCATATCGAGAAAACTTTATTAGCAGACTACGCATTTGAATATGGTATTAATCATTCAGCTATTCTTCTAGGATACGGAATGCTATTCAACCATTCTTATGATGCAAATGCAACTTACGATATTAACTTTGATAATCACACATTTGATTTTTTCGCTTACAAAGACATTAAAGCTGGCGAAGAAATTTTGATTAATTATAATGGCGAAGTAGATAATATGGATCCACTTTGGTTTAATAAAGATTATGAAGAAGTTATGAGCAAGGAAAAGGAAAAAGAAAATGAAAAAGAAACCAATTAATTGGTTTCTTTTTTTATTTTTAAAGATTAATGGCACCATAAATTAATGCACCAAGTACTACAAAAGCCGGATGAATCTTAAATTTTTCCATTAAGAAAAATGTACAAGCCGCAATAAAAATAACTTGGAATGCTCCAATATCATGAAACGAATCAGAAAAAGATTGATATGTAAGTAGACCTAAAAGGACAACAATTGTCGGTTTTACATATGCTGTCATTCTCTTCACTCGAATTGAGTCACGATTTTTATAAAGCAACCCAATCAATAGAATCATTAGCAATAAAGAAGGGAATACCGTTGCAAAGACTGCAATAAAGGAACCAAAGATTCCTCCAATTTTATATCCAATATAGCCAGCCATTTTTGTGGCGATAGGTCCTGGTAAGGCATTTCCCATTGCAAACGCTTCATGAAATTCTTGCCCTGTTAACCAATGTTTTTGTGTAACAACTTCATTTTGAATTAATGGGATTGTAGCTGGCCCCCCACCATATCCTAAAAGATTCGTTATAAGAAATGAAAGAAATAATTTCCAATAAATCATTCGTTTGTACTCCCCTTCCTCGTCTGATGGTCATTTGAGGAAGTTGCTTTTACTGGTTGGAAGATTGCAAATATTAGTAAACTACCAATAATAATCGCTGGATGTATGTGTAAAAATTGAATTAGAAACAATCCAACAACTAAATGAATTAATATTGTTGGTGTTTTCAATCCTTTTTTTGAACTTTGATAAAATTGCCATGTTAATACACCTAACATTACCCCAACAACAGGTACAATTGATTCCTTCATCCCATTAACCCATTTTATATCTTTAAAAGACGATAATGATGTTAATAGTATAATCATTAATAGGATTGTCGGTAGGATCGTTGCAATAATCGCATTTAGCATTCCGATTATACCACCCATACGATAACCGATATAACCTGCTAATTTTGTATTGATTGGACCTGGGAGCATATTACCTATAGCTAAAATTTCAGAAAACTCTTCGTCTTTCATCCATTTATACGTATCAACGACTTCCTTATAAACTAGAGGAATCGTAGATGGTCCTCCACCATATCCTAATATACTACTTCGAAAAAACGCGATGAATATTTCTAATTGTTTCATTAAATCATTTCCTTTTCATATTTACCAACTTGCTATACAACCGTCCGTTCTTGATTCTGTACCACCCATTAAAACGCCAGAATCTTCATTTCTCCAAATAATTTGGCCTCGCCCGAAACTTCCAGTATCATCTGCAACCTTAATTTCATGACCTTTAGCCTGTAACTCTTCTATAATCTCTTGCGGAAAACTAGGTTCGACTTCAACTATTTTCCCTTCAATCCATTGCCATCTAGGAGCATCTAAAGTTTCTTGTGGATTTAAATAAAAATCGATGCTATTCATGATTACTTGAACATGACCTTGAGGCTGCATATAACCACCCATTACACCGAATGGTCCAATTGCTTTATTATTTTTTGTTAAAAATGCCGGAATAATCGTATGATATGATTTTTTTCCACCGATTAAAGCGTTGGCATGTTTTTCATTTAAGCTAAAATCACAACCCCTATTTTGCAATCCAATTCCAGTTCCAGGAATTACGATACCTGACCCAAAACCCATATAATTACTTTGAATAAATGAGACCATATTTCCATCTGCATCAGCTGTTGCTAAATAAACAGTGCCTCCACTAGGCGGTCTTCCTGGTAATGGTGTATGAGCAGTTTCCGTGATCTCTAAAAAACGTTCTTTTCCATATTGATCACTTAATAGACTCTCCACCGAAGTCTTCATAAACTTTCGGTCTGTCACATATTCCTTTCCACAAGCAAAAGCTAACTTCATTGCTTCAAATTGTTTATGATATGTAGTTACGTTCTCTTTGTCATCAAACTGATCATTTTTCAATATATTTAAAGCCATCAGTGCGACAATGCCTTGACCATTAGGTGGAATTTCCCACACATCATAGCCTCTGTAATTTATACTAATTGGATTTACCCATTCCGGTTTAAAAGACTCTAAATCTTCTTTTGCTAAAAAGCCACCATATTGATTTGAAGACTCAATAATTTTATCTGCAATTTCACCTTTATAAAAATCTTTTCCATTTGTTTCGGCTATTTTTTCTAAAGTTATTGCATGATCCAGTGACGACCAAATTTCTCCTACTTCAGGAGCTCTTCCATTTGGGGCAAACGTATCAAACCAAGCAGCAAACTCCTCAGAGTTTAACTCCTTTTTGTATATTTCATAAGCCTTCTTCCAAAACTTACCTAATGTTGGTGAAATCGGAAAACCTTCACGAGCATATTCAATTGCCGGTTGTAGCACTTCCTTTAATGAAAGTCTCCCAAACCGATTCGATAATTCTACCCAAGCAGCAGGAGCACCAGGAACTGTTATTGGCACCCAACCATACTTAGGCATTTTTTCATAACCTAGATCTTTTACTTTTTCAATCGATATATTTTTAGGTGCTGGTCCACTTGAATCTAAACCGTATAACTTTTCGTTCATCCAAACTAATGCAAAAGCATCCCCGCCAATGCCGTTTGAAGTAGGCTCTACTACTGTAAGGCAAGCAGCTGTAGCGATTGCAGCATCTACTGCATTACCACCCTTTTTTAAAATATCAAGGCCCGCTTGTGCAGCCAATGGTTGAGAAGTAGCGACCATTCCATTTCTAGCATACACCACATTACGATGTGATGAATAAACGTGTTCATTCGCTTTCATTTTTGTATACATACACTTTTCCTCCTTGGCTTCTCTGCAATAGTTATATTGGATAACAAAATAACCTAATCTATAAATTCGACAATATTTTAGTATTCCCCTACTTAACTATCAATCTAAATAAAAGAATCTATTAGAATGAATGCCTAATTCAATTAAATGTCTTAAATTTGGTTATATACATTTAGATGCTTGTCCATTTCAACTAAAGGCTACTTTGAATACATTATCTTTAGGAGGGGATTATAAAAAAATGTTGAAACTTTATTTAGATCCAGGTCATGGTGGCTCTGATTCAGGTGCAGTAGGTAATGGATTAAAGGAAAAAGACTTAACTTTGGATATCGCATTAAGAATACGAGATTTATTGAATAACTACAATGACGTTGAGGTTAGAATGAGCAGATCTACCGATACTGATCGTTCTTTAACTGAACGTACTAATGATGCAAACTCATGGGGTGCTAGCTACTTTTTATCTGTTCATATCAATTCATTTAATACATCAGCGTCAGGTTATGAGGATTATATACATGATAGTTTGTCAGATACGTCTACTTCAGCTCAGTATCAAAACGTTTTACATCCAGAGATCGTAAAGGTAAATGGTCTAACTGATCGTGGTAAAAAGAAAGCTAATTTTCATGTATTACGTGAATCAAATATGCCAGCGATTTTGACTGAAAATGGTTTCATTGATAATGCAAGTGATGCTGCAAAACTAAAAGACCCAAATTGGCGTCAAAAAGTAGCTCAAGGGCATGTAAATGGATTAGTAAAAGCATTTAACTTAACAGCTAAGGCTAAGGCTGAAATGCATAGAGTAATCGTAGACGGAATACAAGTCGGTGCATATCAGGATGATCAAAATGTACTGAATGCAGTGGAACAATATCTTCCAACAGCAACTAAAATTATTATCGAGAAAGTTTAAACGGTTCTATTAACTATTTGAAGACTGTCTAATTAATAGACCGTCTTTTTTTCGTAGAGAATAAAAAAGGGTTCTTCGATTAAGAAACCGCACCAGCTGTTTACTCTGTAGATTTCAATATATCTAATATATTGTTTGAGTCAATTTTCTTTTTTTGTCTCCCTAAACTAATCACTTGTTCTCCATATTTATTTTGCAATTTATGTAATGTTTCAAACAAAGGTTCTTGTTTGGCATCCTTTTCAAAAGAAAATAAGTCCAATTGCTTTGATATTTCATCTTTTGGATTTAATTGTGAGGCAGTTACTCCGATTAAACGTAATGGTTCTCCGTTCCAATTTCTTTTCCATAGGTCAAATGCCTCTTTAAAGATTTCATTAGCTTGTTGTACAGGTGTAGTAAGTTTTTTACTTCGATTAATTGTTTTTCGGTCACTAAATCGAAGTGTAATTGTCACAGTGTCAGCAACTAAACCCTTCTTAATTAATCGTTCAGCAACCCGTTTCGATAGAGCTTCAAATTTTTCTGCAATCATTGGTTCCTCAAAAACATCAAATGAAAATGTCGTTGATTGGCCAATTGTCTTATGTGAAAGCATACGACTAGGATCGACTTCTCTTTCATCTATTCCATTTGCCTTATTTCTTAAAGATTTACCGTTTACACCTAATAATTCTTGTACTTGTTCTTCATCACTTTTTGCCAAATCTTCTATTGTAATAATGCCAATTTCATTTAATTTTTCTTCAGTTTTCTTACCAACACCATGCATCTCTCCTACTTTTCTAGGCCATAAAATAGTAGGAACATCCCTCTTTCGAAGAACAGTAATTCCAAGTGGTTTTTTCATATCTGAAGCTGTTTTCGCAAGAAATTTATTTGGACCAATACCGATACTACATGGCATATCAAGATCTTCTAACAACATTGACTGGATCATTTCAGCTATTTTAATTGGATGACCTAGTTTTTCATCACAATCAGTTATATCAATATATCCTTCATCAATTGATGCTACTTCAATTTTAGGACTTATTGCACCTAATTTTTCAAATATTTGCCTTGAGACTTTTCGGTAAGCTTCAAAAGTTGGCGTTTTCACAATCATCTCAGGACATTTTTTTCGTGCTTCCCATAATGGCATTGTTGCCCGGATTCCATAGGCTCGAGCTTCATAACTTGCAGTTACGATTATTCCCCTCCGCTCTTTTTCATTACCGGCCACAACTACTGGTTTACCTTTTAATGATGGATCATTCGCTATTTCAACTGAAGCAAAAAATGAATTCATATCGACATGTAAAATAACTCTTCCGCTCTTTGGTGCCCATTGATTCATTGACTCACCTCCTATGCTAGTATAATTTCATTTTTTTATATATTCTATTAACGTGTATTAATGCCTGAATATAGTTAAAACTGATAAAGTTTGAATCATATCTAAAACCAATATCTAATTATTATAAACGTTTTTGGATTAAAGGAGAAAAGCTATGCAAAGTAAAATTCAAAAAATATCAACGAATTTATGGTTTGATACACAAGCCGAAGAAGCCGTAAATTATTACACTTCTATATTTAAGAATTCAAAAATTGAAAGAATCACACGATACGGAAAAGAAAGACATGATCCAAACAGTATGGAAGAAGGTGCGGTTATGACCATTCAATTTAGCTTAGAGGGGTTAGATTTTGTTGCGTTAAACGGTGGACCTCACTTTAAATTTACAGAAGCAATTTCATTCATCGTTCATTGTGACTCCCAAGAAGAAATAGATTATTATTGGGAAAAATTATCAAAGGATGGAGATAAAAATGCTCAAGCATGTGGTTGGTTAAAAGATTAATTTGGTGTCTCATGGCAAATTGTTCCGACCATTTTACCTGAACTATTAAATGACTCTAATCTAGAAAAATCTGAACGAGTAATGAAAGCTATTCTCCAAACTAAGAATAAAATCAATCTAAACAACTTAATTGATGCTTATAAAGGATAGGGGCTATCTCTTAAATCACGATAAAATGTACTAGCACTTTGGGAAAGCTCTGAAGTTGAAGTATGTATAGGGAGGCATCTCACCTAAGTTTATGATTTGATGTTAATACGACTGACTGAACGACTCTTTATAGAAATTTAGCCGATTAGTTCATATAAATTCTTATGAGTAAGTTATTTCATCTTTTTACTTTTTTACTTACTTATGAACCTCCTATGAGTAAGTTATTTTCATCTTTTTGCTTCTTTACTTACTCATGAACCTCCTATGAGTAAGTTATTTTCATCTTTTTGCTTTTTTACTTACTCATGAACATCCTATGGGTAAGTTATTTTCATCTTTTTGCTTTTTTACTTACTCATGAAGCTCCTATGAGTAAGTTATTTTCATCTTTTTGCTTTTTTACTTACTCATGAACCTCCTATGAGTAAGTTATTTCATCTTTTTGCTTTTTTACTTACTCATGAACATCCTATGAGTAAGTTATTTTCATCTTTTTGCTTCTTTACTTACTCATGAACCTCCTATGGGTAAGTTATTTTCATCTTCTTCCTTTTTTACTTACTCATGAACCTCCTATGAGTTACTATATTTCATCTTCTTTCTTAAAAAACGAGGGTTCCCATAAAAAGTGGGACAATATCTTTTAATAATAAATTATATTACCCTAACGTTCCTATTTACTTCTCATAAAGTCCAAAAAGAGATAAAATAAACCTATCTTAATTGTATTTTTTGAAGTTAATGGAGGTATTTTCTTTTGAGTAACGAAAATCAAACAATGTATGATTATATAGGGAAAGAAAAATTAGAAGAGCTTGTGGATACTTTTTATTCTTATGTTTCAAAGCATGAGAGACTTTCACCAATATTTCCAGGTGACTGGGAGGAGACTGCACGTAAACAAAAACTATTTTTAACACAGTTTTTAGGTGGACCACAATATTATAGTATGGAACGTGGTCATCCAAGAATGCGCGCGCGTCATTTGCCTTTTCCAATTACAATTGAATTAGCGCATGACTGGCTGGATTGCATGGGAAAAGCGATGGATGATGTCGATCTAGATGAAGAAATTAAAGAGCCATTATTACAACATTTAAGAAATGTTGCTTACCATATGGTGAACCAAGAATAATCTTTAGGGGATATATTATGAGTGAGAGGCCAATTATTTTATTTGATAGTGAATGTATTTTGTGCAATGGAGCCGTTCAATTTATTATTAAACATGACCAAAAAGGATATTTTCATTTTGCCGCATTACAATCTACTTTTGGCGAAAAGCTTAAGAAGGATCACCCCGAACTTTGTTCAATTGATTCAATTATTCTTGTACAAAATGGAAAAATAAAAATTGAATCTTCAGCTGCCCTTTCTATTGCAAAAAATTTAGAAGGTTGGCCAAAATTTTTCTATGCCTTTATCATAATCCCAACAACAATACGTGACCATTTATATAGACTGATCGCAAGAAATCGTTTTAAATTTTTTGGAAAAAACGAATCGTGTATGATTCCATCAAAAGAAATTAGGGATCGATTTTATTTATAAAAGTCCTCTTCAATTGAAAGAGCCACAAGGTTATCATTTCCCTTGTGGTTCTTTTTTAGTTCCCGAATTAACTTTTTATTAGAAATCTTGTTAAAGCGAGCCCTAAAAATCCAACACCCATTCCAATTAGCCAACCAGAATGTGGTTCATGTAATAAACTTCCAATTCCTCCGCCTAGAAACATACAGCCTACAAACACGATTCCACCAATACCAGCACCTCTATTACTCAAAATCTGACCATCCTCTCCAAATAAATATTTCCTATCTATTTGTGATTAGATACCTTTTTGTATTTCTCTATTTTTTATTTAGCTTTTTCCTAAAAAATTCCAGTAATATTTTCCAATTTACTAATTTATTAGAATTTTATTACTATTTAACAACAAATTTTATATAATAATAACAGACGTTAAGAATTAATTTGAAATCATTTATATCTTCTTAATAGCATTTTTTAACGTCAAATAATTTTGTAAAATCTTATGCGGAGCGTGATTAAATTTGCAGAAGCACAGACGTAGAAACACACCAGCATTTACTGTTTTAGCTTACTTTACATTAGTTGCAGGAGTATTTTTGTTTTGTATTGGACTTTATAATGCAGATATGGAGTTAAACGAAAAAGGTTATTATATTGCAGTTATGCTATTAGTAGCAGTAGGCTCAATTTTAACCCAAAAGGTTGTTCGTGATAATGCCGAAGATGATGATATTATCGCGGATCAAGAAGTTCAATTAAAGATGAAGTTAGATAGCTCAATAAAGAAAGAAACAAAAAATTTATAAAAACATAAAGGGGATCACAAAAAGTATTTTTACTTTAGTGATCCCCTTTTTTTATGATGATAAAGTTTTTATTCCCAAACTCGTTTTAATTTAAAGAATTCTTGAATATAGCCATAAAGTGAAATTGGCGACATAATCATTTGATAGCATAATAGGAAGAATAGAAATCCTATACGATTATTTCTTATTCTTAAATTTAAATTACGGAAAACATAGTTTTTCTGGTAAAAATAAAGGATTGAATAGCTAATGAATGTTAATGGGAGAACTAATAAAGTCATTGGTCCAACAATAATGTTGATTCCAAAAAACGCTAAAATCAATCCAGGAATCCAACATAAAGTGTAAATAAGATCTAAGTAAACCATCAAGAGGTTAATACCAGTTAAATACTTTGTATATACTTGTGGTTGTTGCCACGGTTTTATTTCAATTAGTCCTTCAACCATCCCTCTTGCCCACCTTGATCTTTGTTTAGCAAAATGACCAAAGGTAGTAGGTGCATCAGTAAATGCTACTGCTAAAGGTTCGAAATATACCTTCCATTGCTTTTGTAAAAGTCTCCATGTTAGAACGATATCTTCTCCAATTGCATCTGGCCAACCATTGACTTCCTTGACACAATCAGTTTTATATAAACTAAACGCCCCTTGTGCAACTAGTGTTCCTTGATATAATCCCTGAAGTCTTTTTATAGAAGCAATTCCTAAAAAGTAGTCCCATTCTTGGATCTTAGTCCAAAATGTTTCACGACTATTACGAACTAACATTGAGCCAGCAACAGCACAAACATCGGTAGGGCTACTTTTTATTCTTGAAACTAAGTATCTTACTGCGGAAGGATGAATTAATGTATCTGCATCTAATGTAATGACATATGTTGTTTTTACATACTCCAAACCTAAATTAAGTGCATGAAATTTACCTGGTTTTGGTTGATGTAATAAAGTTATATTTGAATTTAACTCTGTTTTCGCCCTCATTACTTCACGATCTGTACCATCAGTTGAATTATTATTAATAACGATAACGTTTATTTCACCAGTATAGTCTTGATCTGAAATATATTTTAACGTATTAAAAATAGCACCTTCTTCATTATAAGCAGCCACTAATACAGTTACCGAATCATCTGGAAATTCATTTTTAAAATTCGGTTGTTTATCGAGTAGTAAACTTATGACTAAAAAAGTGCTCATATAGCCCGGTATATAGGCAATACCTCCTATTATGATGATTGCTACTGGCGTAGTAACAACGTCAGATAAGTCCTTTACCCAAGGAATTGATAAATAAATTGAAAAAAGTAACCAAGAAAATGAAATAAAATGGCTAAACCAAAATTTCTTATTTACTGTTAAATAATAACGGTTTCCTTTTTTTTGTATAGGAGACAAGTTAGGTTTCAATAGCCTTCCTCCTTTTTATGAAAATTAATCGATAAGAATCATTATATCACTATAGTTTATATTAATATCCTAACAACTTATGGTAAAAATGAGTTAATCAATGATTTTTTATAACACCTTCATTTACTTAATAAAGACAAAAAAAGAACTGAAATTTGATCAGTTCTTAATCGCTAGCCAATATTATTTTTTAAAAGATAATCCATTCTCTTCCAATGCATTTTTAATTGTCATAATCGCCTTAGGTCCCATTCCATGTAATTTTAATACTTCCGCTTCACTTAATTGTGTGAATTGCTCCAACTGTAAGTAACCTTCTGAAGTTAATGCTCTAATTGCAGGTTTAGCTAATCCATTTGGTAGTGAATTTTCACTCATATAAAATCCTCTCCTATTTAAAATTTTTATCAAGCCAATTCAATATGTCGTTTTTCATACTAGTTGTGATTGTATGATTTACATCCTTATACTTAAGAAAATCTATATAATAATGATGATTTGTTTTTAAAAAATCGAGTTGCCCACCAATTGGAATAACTAGATCCTGTTCGCCATGTAAAAATAAAACAGGCTTTCTTATCGTACTTTTTTTATATTTTGGATCATATATCACAAACTTTTCCAATTCACTATCATTTAATGGTTCTCTTCTATCTTTTATACGAAAATCCTGCTCAGAATAAATATAAGAACTTGATCCATTAATATTAATTAGCCCGGCATAACTATTGTTTGAAAAAAACATTCCACTTGCAATGAAACCACCCATTGAACTGCCTAACAGAATCGTATTTTCTTTTTGTAAATTAAGCTGATATATCATTTCATCTTCTTCATCAATTGTTTCAAATATCGATTTCCAAAAATATGTTTGTAAAATCTCTTGATCGAAATGGTTATTTAGAGCTTGTCTGGAATCATGGTATTTAATTTCGGGAATAACAACTTTAAATCCTAATTCAGATAGCTCATTGCCAAGTTTTATTTGTGATTCAATCGTTGAACCCCAACCATGAAACATGATGATTGTTTCTTTCCTACTAAATATATTTGGGGTTATTTCATAATAATTAATCATTTTTAGCACCTAAATTTCATTATTTTCTATCGTAATATTAAATCATTCTAATAATAACAAAATTATTTGAATTTTGAATTGCCATATTTAAAAAAATGCTATAAAATACTTTTGTTTGTATACAATGATATTATCTTTAAAATTAATTTTTTGCCTATTTACTTCACGCGGAAAAAATCGAGGATGTGTATATCAATGGTTCACCATTTAAACTTACTAATTAGTCACTATGGTTATTTAGGCATCATTTTAGCATTAATAGGAGGAATTATAGGATTACCACTACCAGATGAAATTCTTTTAGTATACATAGGTTATAATGTATTTATAGGTAGATTATTATATTTACCTTCAATAGCTTGTGCGATGATTGGAATCATTTGTGGAATCTCATTAAGCTATTTACTTGGATACATATTTGGTTTACCTTTACTTAATAAATATGGACCAAAAGTTCATATTACAGAGAAAAAAATTGAAATGACAAAAAGCTTATTTACAAAATTTGGACCATATATTCTTATAATAGGATTTTTTATACCCGGAGTCAGGCATTTAACTGCTTATTTTGCTGCCATTAATAAATATTCGTATAGAAAATTTGCAACGTTTGCATTTATTGGAGCAATCCTTTGGGGATTCACTTTTATAACATTAGGAAAAATTTTTGGTGAAGAATGGGATAAAGTTGCGTCTATTTTTGCAAAGTATAGTTTAGTCATTTTTCCAACTGCCTTATTGATTGCGATTGTATTCTTTTTCCTATATAGAAAACGATTAACTACAAATTAGAGTTAGGCAACTATTAAAAAGACGAGGCATTGTGATTGCTCATTTCTTTGATTTACAAGTCCAGTAATAGATTAAAACGTTAGTCAAAAAACACCGAAGGACCTTAGAAAAGGTCTTTTTTTTTGTTTATTTTTATCGGTAATTTACTGGCAGTTTAGTTGCATAAGGAAAATGGTTAATGGAACAACTTTTTAGTAGATAGTTATTTTCATGGTATTTGAATAAGAAGAGATGATCTTATTCATTTAAATATGTTTCCCAATCGCAGTCTTCTATTTTAATAAAGTTGCCGTCTTCGTTTCTTTCGTATGCACATAAAGGAGGTTCTTCAATAAAATCTAGAATGGAGTCATCGATATTTAGGATTACACCAATAGATATAACCTGAAAATTTTTGGAATCACCAAGAAATTCATCATCTTCGAAACCACTTAATATTGACCAACCAGAGTCACCTTCGCCTTTCGAAACATCCCTTAGTAGAAAGTTAAACTCTCTTTTTTCAAGTACATCATCACTAACAATGACCTTTGTATCAAAATAGTAATCCCAATTTGAGGAATTTGGGTCATCATATTCTGTATCACAAATGTTTTCAATTCCAAATGCAACTTCATCGCCAGCTTTTAAATCTTGTATTCAATAAGGTTTGTTATCTAGTTTTCCAATAAATTTTTGATCATCCATCTGAGTTATTTCGACCCAATTACTATATCATTTCTAATTCAACTTAACTCTAAAAATAATAAAGGAGCCGATCGATTGATCAGCTCCCATTGTTGTACAACCCCTCTCAGAACCGCGCTTGCACTATTAATGCACACGGCTCCTCCAAGTTATCATTCATAGAATGTAGCAATCTTAAATATTGCTAATTCTACTATCCTTAATAGTTTTGTTTCCATTTATTCTACCTCTGTGTGTAGTAAATGTGTCCCTATTAAGGGTGATTCTTTGGTAGCAGCCTTTCCTCCATTGGCATTACCCAACTTCATAGGTACTACGCTGCTATCCGGCTCCCTACATCGGCATTTGGTTTCCTTACTTGTTATCGTTTGTACACCATACTCTTCTTCTAAATGAAAAGACCAGTAGGGTCTCCCGAGTTGCCGTATCATATCAATGTATTACGTGCCAAGGTCTCTGACTCCGGAGAGGTTTTACCCTTCTTGCCTTTAATGAAAGGTAAAATGTTGCTTTCTGCTATGCGTAAGGCATCAGCCCTCTCGTTTTACTAACATTTCGAAGCTCAATCCCTTCAACCATTTGGCTTTCGGCCCGCAACCTAACTGTCTACGCTTAAAGACTAAAGTTACCTTTAGCCCTCCAAGACTCGCTACGAGTGAATGGCTAGTTCTTACTCGACGGGAATCCCACCCGCTATATGATACGACCTAGGCTCGGCCGCACACGCATGCGTTAGTTATATAAGATAATGTTGATAAATTATGAAACTAAGGAAAACACCTTAAAGTAGGTGCATCCCTTAGTTTTTAATTATTCAAACTCAAATTTAATATAGGCATTTTCTAAGCCTATTAAATATTTTAATGTTTTACCTAATCCAAAGTTGTTCGGTAAATCCTTTTCTAAAACAAATGTTACATATCCTGCTTTGCCTGGTGTTAAATTGGTTAATTGAAGATGGTCATTATTATCGTAAATGTAAGAAATTATAAATTCATAGTAATCTTTTTCTTTGTCACTTGAATTCAATCCAACATCGTATAATCTTACTCTTGCTCCTGCCCATATTTCCTCATCATCCTTAATATTAGACAATGGTATCCATTTTGACTTATTCAATATTTCATCCCTTTTCTTGTTTTTTGATTAAACACTGAATCTGATTGCTTGTTGTACTATTGCATGAGTTAGTTGTATTAAATTAAAAATATTATTAAAGGATTTTACGAAACATTAAAATAACATATCTATACCTA
>NZ_NUQC01000012.1:0-7441 GCF_002585125.1 Bacillus sp. AFS029533
ATTATCTAGTTTTGAGGGTACGAAGTACAACTCTATAAATCAGGTGATTATGGCAAAGAGGTCACACCCGTTCCCATACCGAACACGGCAGTTAAGCTCTTTTGCGTCGATGGTAGTTGGGGGTTTCCCCCTGTGAGAGTAGAACGTCGCCTGGTTTACCAAAGTATCAGCTAATCAGCTGGTGCTTTTTTTATTTTGGACCCGTTAATTGTTCATATTTAATAAATATTAAAGGACTGTCAAATTTTGATAGTCCTTTTAAGTCCTTTGTACAAAATTTGAATACCAAGTACTTAAAGCAACTGAATCTGGTCAATTAGAATTATCTATAATATAAGGAATTGTATCAAGCTGTTTAAAAACATAAGTTTCATTATCAATTTTTATTTTAAAAGTTCTTCTTTTTTTATCATAAATGATTTTTAAATTATGAAACTTAGAACTATTAATTACATACGTCGTATCTGTTTTCTGTGAATAAGCTCCTTTATCTACTTCAGAACGATTATAATAATAAAACGTATGATGGTCCTCTTCATCAAATACTATTGTCGCAAATGGAAGTTTTTTGCTATGGTAAGTCCCTATTAAAGTTGACTCATCTAAATTCTGTATTTTTGGCATGTTTATAGCTAAAATAATAAATACAAAAACCAATAATAGAATAATACTTTTATCAACCCAATTTTTCTTTTCAACCTCAGGCATTACAATCTACACTCCTTCCTTAATTTAAAAATATTTAAAGAAATGAAGAACTATTCTAAATACAAACCAATACCGAGTTATTCAATCTTTGTATTAATCTTAAGTATCTAGCTCATTGATGTAATGATCCTAGGTGAACAACTAAAACTAACACTCTGAAAACGAACTGTTCATAACAGTTCGTTTTCAAAGTGTTGAAATATAAAATGGTCAATAGGGAAAACGGACATTAATTGAACATTAATTAGTGATGAAATTATCATTTTTGGGATGATCTATTTATTAATGGTTTTAAATTTTAATATGTTTAAGCAATTTTATGATTCTAATAACACTAGTAAGTTTTTTTAGAAGTTAAAAATATTATGAGCTAATTTTTAGAAAAACAAATTCAATTGATTAGTTTATTAATTAATGTTCGATCTTAATTAATCTACAATCTGATTAATAAACAACTGTAGGATGCACTAAGTAAAGGCTATTTGATTAGTTTTTATTGGAGACTTTTTTTGATGAATANNGCCCCATGGAAAGCGAGCATCCCGTAGTGGAAATCAACATCACTCTACTCCTTTTACGAAAATTTGGTAATTTAATTGACAGCGTTGTTTTTCAACAGCGTGAAAACCGCATGCTTTAGTACTTTATAAAGAAGTTAATCACCTGGTTTATCCACTTTTTTTAAAATAACTGTACTTATAGCATCTTTCCAGTAAATTTCATAATATACTTCTTTTTTCTTATCAATAAACTCACATCCGCCACACTCTCTTTTTTTACCATGAAATTCACCAGATTGATTTAATAAAAACCTCTCTCCTCCAATCGTTCCATTATTATAACTAATCAGATAGTGTGAATATGACTTAATTAAATCTTTATCAAATTTTCCTTTATATTTTATAGTTGTTTGAAATAAGATATCAGTTCCAACTAAAGTCATCTCGTGTAAAACTTCCCAATTATTATCGCTTCCTTTAAAACTAACAGACTTAGTACTAAATAAATGATTTGCAATTTCTCCGTGTACTGTAGTAATCGAGTTAAATAAGAACAATAAACTGAAAGTAAGATGAGCTGATGCCTTTTTCATTTTAATTCTCCAGTTTTTATATTTAATATTCAATTAAATGGTGTGTTTTTATACAATGATAAATCCTTATTAAACTAAATTTCTATTTCTACAAATTTTGAAGATAGATTTATTACTTTTTACATTGGGCCTACGAGTATGAAACTTAAATGAAGTGCTTACCTGAAGGGGAAAAAGTTGTAGAAAATTTTTATTAAAAACATACAGTAAATAATGTAGATCATCTTTACTTTTCAATTCACAAATAGTATGATGATTTCAATAAGTTAGATTTCAATGAACATAAAAATAAATGAGGTGCATTTTGTGAGTGAGGTAGGTTCTAAATAGGAAAAAAATAAATGAAATAAATAGGATGAAAAAAAGGGGGATTTGTAGAATTCGGACCCTTAATTTTGTCATGTATTTATTTCAAACCTATGAAGATACCTACAATACTTTATAATGCGTATAAAGAAATTAGTATGGCTATTCAGTAATAGCTTATTTAACTATATTTCAATTATGATTGCCTTGTAATGTGATTAAGCTGCGGTATCTCCGCAGCTTTTTTATATTTTTCGGGTAAAAATAAATCTTTATTACTATAAATATTTTCATTGGAATCTAACGTGTAGGTATCTCCATTTATGATCGATCAAATCATATTAAAGAGGAGAATTAAAATTGAATAATATAACATTTGAAAAATTACAATATAATGAGTTAAAAGAAATTGTAAAATCTTATTGTGTAAGTGGATTAGGTAAAAAATTGATAAATCAATTAGAACCAAGTTCCAATATAAAAGTAGTTAAAAATAGATTAAATGAGACAACTGAAGCTCGGGCAATATTAGACGCAGAAGGACATGTACCCTTTTTAGGTGTCTCTAATATTGAAAATATTATGCAAAATCTTGAAAAGGGAATGATATTAGATCCGAGTGAATTAATCAGTGTTTCGGACTTTTTAAGAGGATGTAGAAGAATTAAAAAATTTATGCAAGATAAGGTTTTTTTTGCTCCAATTCTCTCTTCTTACGCAAACTCAATGAGTGAATTTATGAGTATTGAAGATGAGATTAACTTCTCTATTAAAGGAAACAGCGTTGACTCCGGGGCTAGTAAGGATCTAAAACGGATACGAAATAATATTGAATCAGTGGAAGAGAAAATTAAAGATCGTTTAAATAAATTTCTAAATAATAGTGCAAATAAAATGTATATTCAGGACTTTTTTATAAGTAAGAAAGACGACCGATATACAATCCCAATTAAAGCTTCCTTTAAGAAGCAAGTTCCTGGATCAATTATTGAAGTTTCTTCTAAAGGGGCAACAGTCTTTATTGAACCGAATACAGTAACTAAATTAAACAGTGAGTTAGCAAGCCTAAAAGCTGAAGAGGCAATGGAAGAATATCAAATATTGGCTACCCTTTCAGGAATGATTTTAGAAAACATTTATGAAATAAATATAAATATGGAGTTAATTAGCCAATATGATATGGTGTTTGCTAAAGCAAAATTTAGCAAACATATTGGTGGAGTTGAACCGAAATTAAATGACTTTGGATATATAAAGTTAGTTGATTGTAAACATCCACTATTAACAGGTAATGTAGTTCCGCTTAATTTTGAGATAGGAGAAAGTTATCGAAGTTTAATCATTACTGGACCTAATGCGGGCGGGAAGACAGTCGTTCTGAAAACAATTGGCTTACTAACTTTAGCAACAATGTCAGGTTTCCATATTATTGGAGACATGGGGACTGAAATTGCAGTATTTGAAAAGATTTTTGTTGATATTGGTGATAATCAAAGTATAGAGAATGCACTAAGCACATTTTCATCACATATGAAAAACCTTTCCGATATTATGAGTGTTTCTAATAATAATACACTTTTACTATTTGATGAAATTGGAAGTGGTACGGAACCGAATGAAGGATCTGCACTAGCAATTTCTATATTGGAAGAGTTTTACCTTATGGGATGTATTACAGTTGCAACTACCCATTATGGTGAAATTAAACGTTTTTCAGAAATGCATAGTGACTTTATGAATGCAGCAATGAGATTTAATAGTGAAACGCTAGAGCCAATGTATAAGTTAATTATCGGAAAATCAGGAGAAAGTAATGCTCTATGGATTTCTAAGAAAATGAATATTCGCGAAAGTGTACTTCAAAGAGCGAAGGGATATATGGAAAATAAAGAATATCGATTAGAAAAAGTGATTGAAAGTGCAATAAGGAAACCAAAGATTGTCAAATTGAAAGCAGAAGAAAAGGCTTACTATCAAAAAGGTGATCGAGTAAAATTATTAGACTATGATACCTTTGGAATTATTTATAAAGAAATCGATAATTTTTACAATCTCATTGTTTTTTATAATGGTGATTTTTTAGAAGTGAATGAAAAACGAGTATCTTTAGAAATGAAGGCTGCTGAACTTTATCCAGAAGGATATGACTTAGATACGTTATTTGTTGATTATGCGACCAGGAAATTACAGCACGATATTGAAAGAGGTTCAAAAAAGGCACTTCGAAAGATTCAAAAAGGAATGAGAAGTAATGGGCAGTAATATTACGGCTGTTTTCAATCAGCAAATTATTGCACTTTGTATACAAATTAAAACATCAGCCTAAAAGCTGATGTTTTGTTTTTGATTTAAGAAAAATTTCATTGTTTTCAAGAATACAAAACAAATTTAAGCTTAAATGAATAGACTATACCAAACTATATGATTGGGGTCTTAATATGAGGAAATTTTCTTATATAGATTTAATCGCCACGTTAAATATAGAAGATGCACATCCAGGTGGGTTTGATTTAACAAAAAAAACATTAAGATTTCTTCCGCTGAAATCAGATAGCCAAGTTTTAGAAGTTGGATGCGGTTCAGGTAAAACTGCTAGCTATTTATATGAAAGTTTCAATTGCTCAATTACAACAATCGATATAAACAGTCGGATGCTGGCTAATGCAAGAAAACGATTTAACAAAAAGAAAATTCCAGTTACTCTGCATCAAGCAAGTGCAGAAAACCTTCCTTTTAAGGATAATTCATTTGATATTATTATTTCGGAATCGGTAACAAGCTTCACAAATGTAGATAAATCATTACATGAATATGTAAGAGTGTTAAAAAAAGGTGGATATTTTCTTGCAATAGAAATGACATCAGAGAGACCACTAACACTAAAAGAAGAAAGTGAAATAAAGGATGTTTATGGTATTTCAAAAGTAAAAACGGTAAGAGAGTGGGAACAAGCGTTAATCAAAGGGGGATTTAGAGACTATAAAATCCTCAAAGGAAATACAATAATGAATACATCAACAAACTCAATTGATTCACTTCCATTTCAAAAGTTACCACCAGAAGGAATTGAATTACTTCATAGATTTCAAGAAATATTAATTCGTTATAAAGATGTGTTAGGATATAGAGTATTTTTATGTAGAAAAAGATAGGCATAATAGCTTATCTTTTTTGTTTGATTAACAAAAGTACCGCTTACGAGAATTGAATTCATTCCCAAAGTATCAGACTGCTGTTTATATTTTAATAATTCAATTGGATTTAACTAAGCTAATCCAATAATTCCAAGCTATTAAGTATTCGTCCAAATCATCTGGATGATGTTTTATACATGTTGCTAACCTAAAATATAATCCAACTAATACGTTTTTATATATTGTGTTAGAATCGAAATCTTGTAAAAATTTCAAATGACTAACTGCAGTAGAAATTGTCTCTTTTGTTAGATTATCTGGTGAAGAACAAAACGCATATATTAAATCATAAAGTGGATCTCCAAACACTGGAGTAGGATCGATAATGCCACTTAAACCGCCTTTATTAAAAATAAAGTTATGTATACCACAATCACCGTGTAATAAAAAAGGTTTTCCTTGAAAAGTGATTAGATCTGAATTATTTACAATAGAAAAGATAAGTGTATGATCTGGCTTTTCTAAATACGAATCTAAAATTTTATAAGACTCTGTCAGTCTACTCATAAGAAAATCTGACCATGAATTCGATAAATCATCTGCCCATCCCCAACCTGGAGCATTAGGGTAGGATTCGTAATTATTTATTAACTGTTCAACAAGTGATATAAGTAATTCTTTTTTGTTTTTATTAACATAATTTGTGCGACCTGGAATGAATGGATATACTATGTATTTAAATGTTTTTTCAGCAAATAGTAAATTGGGTAATATATCTAATTTGTTATAGGAATTAAGAAAATATGCTTCTGATTCTAATACACTAGGATCATTAAACTTAACTATATACTTGCTTTCGTTTTTTATGTTACTTAGAAGATATATATTGCTCGATGTTCCACCTGTTAGTTGAGTGTACTTAATTTCTTTTTTGTTAATTAAATTCATGTTTGATAAATCATTTATTACTGATTCTATTTGCATAATATCCTCACCTTCATTATTAATAATGTACTTATTTAAGTATACTCTTATAAATTAACGGTCACCATGAGGATAGATGGGAAAATACTTATTAATCTCCACTTTATTTATGTTTAAAAATGTTTTGGAAATTGTAAAAGTATATGTACAAAAGCGAAGGATGAATATAAATATTATGACTTGAATGAATCTTTTCATGATAACTCCTATTCATATAATTAAAGTACTTTTATTCTTTATCTAAAGAGAAGAAGTTATTTTTTGTAATTAATTATTAAAATTATATTGAAGGTATCTCAAGACTTATATTTACCTTTACCCAAAAATTAAAAGGGTGTCTCAAAAGTCAGCAAATGACCAAAGAGACAAACCCACAGTAATTGAAAATAGGATTTTATTGAGCTATTAAAAAAAGAATAATGCTGCTAATGCGACTCCTGCGACAAATCCGAGTGCAATTGAAATACCGAACCCACAGCCGAAGAATCCGCATCTAAAACCATCTCTGTCAAAATCTCTTTCGTCTCTTCTTTCTTCTCTTCTATCAAACCTTCTATCAAATCTTCTATCAAATCTTCTATCGAAACGATCGTCAAAACGGTTATCAAATCTATTATCAAATCTGTCATCTACTCGATTATTAAACCAAACATTAGAACGATTTCCATTATGGAAACTTCTATTTGAAAAGTTTCTATCTGAGAAATCTCTAGATTGGCTTCTATTCATATTACTTCTATTACGATTTGATGATCTATTAGATGAATTAGAGTTTTGACGATGTTGATTGACTGGTTCAATAAAAACTCGATCATCAGTTACTCTTGTAATACGACCAATATGCTCATTTCCATCTTTATCGAAAATGCGTACAACCTGCCCTCTAAAATTATTACATAATTGATGGGCTTCATTACATTGCATAACAATTCCTCCCTTTCTTGTACTAATCTATGGAAGAGGAATTGTTTGTGCTTGTATATATACCTAGTTGTACAATTAACTAATTAATTTGATTTGAAATTCACATAAATTATTTTAGTTTATTTTTTCAAAAGAAATGCTTGCAATCATTTGGACGAGATGGTATATTTGTTTATGTTGTCACGACAAAACAAGTTCGAACAACAAAAAAAATATAATAAATTGTTGACAAAGAGTTCAACAAAATGTTATTATATTAAAGTCGCTTCTGGAGCGACAAAGTGAACTTTGA